>CAYWDY010000118.1:4796-7705 GCA_964455985.1 uncultured Flavobacteriales bacterium | reverse complement strand
TTTTCGCTGCCGACGAACCCGATCCTTCCGCTTCCCCACGTATTGCACCTGTTCGTACTGGCACGTCGTCTCACACGATGAGCAAAGCCCTCCCCGCCGGGAGGGTTTTTGTTTTTTTTCTACTTTCGTCAAAAATACGTTCGCATGTCATTGGAAGATAAAATCAACACAGACCTCAAGGCTGCTATGCTCGCCCGGAACGAATCCATGGTGCGCGGACTGCGTGCCATCAAACAGGCTGTCCTCCTGGCCAAGACCTCCGGAACCGGAAGTCTCTCACCGGAGGAGGAGGTGAAAATGCTCCAGAAGCTGGTCAAACAACGCAAGGAGTCCGTCGAGGTGTATCTTCAGCAGGGCCGCCAGGATTTGGCTGATCCGGAGTTGGAAGAGATCTCGGTCATCGAAAAATACCTGCCTGCCATGATGAGTGAGGACGAAATCCGGGAAGTGGTCAAAGCGGCTATTGCTCAGACCGGTGCATCCACGCCTCAGGAAATGGGTAAGGTGATGGGTGTGGTCACCAAACAACTGGCTGGTAAAGCAGACAACAAAGTCGTTTCTCAGCTTGTAAAGCAGCTTTTAGGGGCTTGAGTCGACTTTTTTCGTCTAAAGGCTTGCATAATTGATTACTTATCATACCTTTGGAACATCACCCGCTTCTAAACATTAATCCCGACTTGCTCCTGCGGGTGCTGATCAAGTCAATTTTATAATACCATACCTCATGAAAACCGGAACGGTAAAGTTCTTCAATGAATCCAAAGGATTTGGCTTCATTGTTTGCGATGAGACCAAGAAAGATGTCTTCGTACATCACAGTGGTCTTTTGGAAAAAGTTCGTGAAAACGACAAGGTTGAATTCGAAGAAATGGACGGACGTAAAGGCGTAAATGCCGTGAACGTCAAGCGCGTCCAGTAATTCGCTTCACCTTTCAACAGCTTTCTGGGAGCCCTTCAAGGCTCCCTTTTTTATTTTCCACTCGATCCAATTTCGTACTTTGGAAGAATCGTTCAGGACGAGTTCCGACGATTTGATTTGACCATGAGTAAGCTAAAACCGGCAGTGGTGGCTGCCGTAGATATCGGCGGAACCAACACGGTTTTTGCCCTCGTAGATCGGAACGGAACTTTGCTGGAAAAAGCGACCGTTCCCACCCGCTCTGCACCAACACCACAAGCCTACGTAGAAGGTATCTGCCAACGGATCCGTTCTATGATTTCAGGATATGACCTGAAAGGAGTGGGAGTGGGGGCTCCCAACGGAAACTACTACAACGGTACCATCGAATTCGCACCGAACTTACCGTGGTCCGGTGTCATTCGTCTGGCCGACCTTTTCCGTCAAGGACTTGACGTGCCTGCTTTCGTGACCAACGATGCCAATGCCGGTGCACTGGGTGAGCACTACTATGGTGCCGCTAAAGGAATGTCTGATTTCCTATTCATTACGCTGGGGACTGGACTGGGCTCCGGGATCGTCGCCAACGGGCAGCTGATTTACGGCCACGATGGCTTCGCCGGAGAAATCGGACACACGATCATTCTCCAGCATGGCCGTCCATGCGGCTGCGGCCGAAGAGGTTGTCTCGAGCAATACGGCAGTGCCACTGGAATCGTCAAGACGTATTTTGAAATTCTTCGTAGCGCCGGCGACACTTCCTCTCATGATACCGAAGCCTCTTCCTTGACATCACAGGATGTATACGAAAAAGCACTGTCGGGAGATGAGGCGGCCTTCTATGCCTTTCAATATACCGGTGAGTTGCTCGGATTTGCACTGGCTAACAGTGTGGCCTATACCAGCCCCGAAGCGATCTTCCTGTTTGGAGGATTGGCCAATGCGGGCGAATTGTTGTTTGCCCCTACCGAATTGAGCTTTGAGAAAAACCTGCTCTCCATTTACCGGAACAAGGTGAAGCTTCTTCCTTCCGGACTTCCGGAAAATGATGCCCCCTTGCTCGGAGCAGCCTCTTTAGCTTGGCACGAACTAGAAAACCTTTCTTCATGAAGCAGAACCTGCTGATTGCCTTACTCGCTATTATAGTCGGTTTCCAAACATCTTACGCGGCTTCCACGGAAACGGAGCTTCCTCTTATTCCATGGCCTGACTCCGTCGTCGTACTTCAGGGTGATTTCCGGCTGACCACCACGTCACATCTAGTCATTTCTGAAGAGGCTTTGTTGGATGAAGCTTCTGTATTTGCGGCAACGCTGCAACAGTACCATGGATTGTCTATTCCAACGGTCATCGGAAAAAAATCGGAAGAAGGTGATGTACAACTGATACTCGATCCGAAGTTGACCGGATCGGAAGGCGCCTATCGTCTAGAGGTGCAAAAAACACGCATAACCATCCGTGCTCACGATCGCGTAGGTATTTTCTATGGCTTGCAGACTTTATCACAGTTGATTGATCCGCTGAAAAGTGACACGCTCCGTGTTCCTGCTGTGCGTATCATCGATCAGCCACGATTCGGATACCGCGGGATGCACCTGGATGTCAGTCGGCATTTCTTCCCGGTGTCATTCATCAAACGATACATTGACCTACTGGCTGGATATAAACTGAATGTTTTCCATTGGCACCTCACCGATGATCAAGGTTGGCGCATCGAAATCAAAGCCTACCCCGAACTACAGCGCATCAGCGCCTACCGTAACGGCACACGCATCGGCCACTATTCATCCGTACCCGAAGCCTACGATACCATCCGCTACGGCGGCTATTACTCGCAGGACGAGGTCAAAGAAGTAATCGCTTACGCAGCACAACGTCACGTCACCATCATTCCTGAGATCGAGATGCCCGGACATGCCTCCGCGGCCCTGGCTGCATATCCGCAATTGGCTTGCACATCAGGTCCGTTTGACGTTGCACGGACGTGGGGAGTCTTCAACGACGTCTTTTG
>CAYWDY010000118.1:3502-4786 GCA_964455985.1 uncultured Flavobacteriales bacterium | reverse complement strand
GGAAGAGACATTCGTTTTTTTGCAGAACGTACTGAAAGAAGTCTGTGCCTTGTTTCCCGGTCCGTACGTCCATGTCGGCGGTGACGAGTGTCCGAAAGAACGCTGGAAAGCCTGCAGTCATTGCCAGGCGTTGATGAAAGAGAAAGGGTTAAAGGATGAACATGAGCTTCAAAGCTATTTCATTCGTCGTATCGAAGAATTCCTCCATACGCAGGGAAAAAGGATGATTGGCTGGGATGAGATCCTGGAAGGCGGATTGGCGCCGGATGCGACGGTCATGTCTTGGCGCGGATATGCCGGCGGTATCGCTGCTGCTCAGCAGGGGCATGACGTCGTGATGACTCCGACGTCGTATTGCTATTTTGATTATTACCAATCCCGAAACCCCGACGAGCCGTTGGCCATCGGCGGATATCTTCCTCTCGATCGCGTATATCGGTTCGAGCCGATTCCGGATGCACTCACACCCGAGCAGGCGAAACATATCCTTGGCGTGCAAGCAAACCTGTGGACCGAATACATCACCACGGAAGATCAAGTCGAGTATATGGTGCTTCCCAGAATGTGTGCCTTAGCTGAAGTCGCCTGGACGGCTCGGCAGAAAAAAGATTACGACCGCTTTGTGAATCGGGTTGTCGCTCATTTCAAGACCTTGTCGTTCAAGGGATATAATTACGCTAAAGCCATCTATGATGTCGAGGCTTCGCCTTATCCATTACATGGAAAAGGTGTCAAGGTCGAGCTGCGTACGCCCTACAAATACGGCATGATTCGTTACACCACCAATTTGGCTGAACCTACCGGCAAGGACAAATTATATACGGATCCGATTCCTGTCGAGCGATCTAAAGTCATTCGCTCCGCTGTTTTTTACGGCGATCAACGCAAAGGGAATATCCTTCAGCAGGTGTATAAGATTAACCTCGCTACAGGCAAGGATATCACACTTACCTATAAGCCTGACGAGGAGTATTCCCGCGGAGGCGGATTTTCTTTGGTAAACGGTTTGTATGGCGCACTTCCTTGGAACGGCGCTGATTGGTTGGGTTTTTACGGAACCGATCTCGAAGCCATCGTTGATCTGGGGCAACCTACGACCATCATCAGGGTCGGACTCGATTTTCTCCGCGATGAAGGCAGCTGGGTTCATGCACCCTCATCGGTTGAAGTGTATCTCTCCAGCGACGGAAAAGAATTCACACCCTTCGGAAAAGTTTCCGCAGAGGTAATTGCCACCAAGGAAAGATACGTGCTCATGCCGGTGGAGAAAGTACAGACCCGGTA
>CAYWDY010000118.1:0-3492 GCA_964455985.1 uncultured Flavobacteriales bacterium | reverse complement strand
CCACCAATGCCGGCACGATTCCCGAAGGGAAAGCCGGAGCCGGTAATCCTTCATGGCTTTTGGTCGATGAGATCGTCGTAGAATAAAACCGATGCAAGCATGAAAAAATCGCGCCGTTCATTCATTCAACAATCGACACTCCTGGCCGGACTGTTTGCGTTTCGCAAGAGTGAAGCGGCTACAGCCTTGGCAGATTTGGACGATCGCGCCAAAGGCCCGATTGTCATCTCCACCTGGAATCACGGGATACCCGCTAACGCCGAAGCGTGGCGTGTCTTGGAAAAAGGCGGCCGGTCGCTCGATGCTGTGGAAGCTGGCGTTCGTATTCCCGAAGCGGATCCCAACGTCACGACCGTGGGTTACGGTGGATTTCCGGACCGCGACGGTCGGGTCACCTTGGATGCCTGTATCATGGATGAATTTTCCAATTGCGGATCCGTCGCTTGCCTGGAGCACATCAAACATCCTATCTCGGTAGCGAGACTGGTCATGGAAAAGACGCCGCACGTGATGCTGGTGGGGGATGGCGCCTATCAGTTCGCCTTGGAGAACGGATTCAAGAAAGAAAATCTACTCACGCCGGAAGCGGAAAAAGCATGGAAGGAGTGGTTGAAGAAATCCGAGTACCGTCCGGTCATCAACATTGAAAATCACGATACCATCGGCATGGTGGCCTTGGACAGCCACGGAAATCTTTCCGGTGCCTGTACCACGAGCGGAATGGCGTTCAAGATGCACGGTCGCGTTGGAGATTCTCCCATCATCGGGGCGGGGTTGTATGTCGATAATGAAGTCGGAGCTGCGACATCCACCGGTGTCGGCGAAGAAGTCATACGCATCTGCGGATCCCACCTTGTCGTCGAGCTCATGCGAAAAGGTGCATCGCCTTCAGAAGCTTGCCGCGAAGCCGTCGAGCGAATCGTACGCAAACAGCCCGAAAGGTCCAAGTCTCTTCAAGTCGGATTTCTGGCGCTCAATAAACGCGGTGAGTTCGGTTCGTTCTGTCTGCAAAAGGGATTCAACTTCGCTGTCAAATCGGCGCTGCACGACAATTCGCTCTTTGACAGCAAAAGTTATTACTGATCATGATTACGCTGGAAGTAGCTTGCGGCACGGTCGCATCGGTACGCGCCGCCATAGCCGGTGGTGCGGATCGCTTGGAGTTGTGTTCGGCGCTACCCCTGGGCGGACTCACACCTTCGGATGCCTTTCTGCGGGAAACGTTGCGCATCAGTGACGTACCCGTATTCATGATGGTACGCCCGCGCGAAGGGGATTTCATTTATTCGGATGATGAGTTTTCCCTCATGCTGGAGGATATCCGTCGCGGAATAACGTGTGGAGTACATGGATTTGTTTTCGGAATACTCTGCAAGGATGGAACGGTGGACGAGGTGCGAAATCAAAAACTGGTGGAAACTGCCGCGGGACTTCCCTGTACCTTTCATCGTGCTTTTGATCTGGCGGCCGGCACAGAAGAGACGGTGGAAGCAATCATCCGATGCGGGTTCAAGCGTTTGCTGACTTCCGGTCAGCAGCCCAACGCCGAGGCCGGCGCCCCGTTGATCGCAACCCTGAATCATCGCTTCGCCACGAAGCTGGAATTCATGGCTGGTGCCGGCGTACGTCCGGATAATGTAAAAGCACTTATCGAATCCACCGGAGTTCGGGAAGTACATTTGTCGGGCAAGAAAATGGTAAGGAGTTCCATGTCATTCATTCGGAAAGAACTATCCATGGGTAAATCGGACTCGGATGAGTATGTGTGGAATGAAACCGACGAAGCCCAAGTGAGGGCGGTACGAACTATCCTGGATTCCTTCTGATTGATACGATGAACATACGTTCCCTCCTCTTCGTCCTTACGTGGCTCGTAGTAACTCAGGCTTCAGCTGAGCAGCGTTGGAGCTTGCCTCCCAATTGGCGCTTCAGTCAAGTACAATCGTCCGAGTGGTTCCCGGCTCAGGTTCCCGGCGATGTTCATGCCGACTTGTTTCGGAACAATCGAATTCCTGATCCATTCATGGGGATGAACGAAGACAGTGTAGCTTGGGTGGATACGTGCGATTGGGAATACCAAGAAGTGTTCGACTGTCCGGACTCGCTTCTTCGCGAAGAAAATTTGGATCTGGTGTTTGAAGGACTGGATACCTATGCGGAAGTCAAGTTGAATGGTGTATTGTTACTCGAAGCAGATAACATGTTTAGGACGTGGACTATTCCGTGTAAATACATTGTGAAGCCCCGGAAAAATATCCTCTCCGTGCGATTTCAGTCTGCCTTACGACGTACCCGCGAATTAGCCGCACGATCACCAAGACCATTGCCCGGAGGAGATCGCGTGTTTGCCCGAAAGGCTGCCTATCAGTTCGGTTGGGATTTCGGTCCTCGGTTTGTCGGAGCGGGAATCTGGAAGCCGGTTTATCTGCGCGGATGGAGCGGATACCGCGGAATCGATGTTCGCGTCATCCAGCGCTCGCTGACTGACAACAAAGCGTCGCTGGACCTTGTCCTTTCTTTCGAAGCCACAGCTGAGCAGCATGTCACGGTGCGCACTTCTGTGTTGAACGATGAGCAGGAGCCCGCTATTCAACGATTCACGTTGCCGTCGGGATCCACGCAAGTCACCATGGATTATACGATCAGGAAACCTAAGCGGTGGTGGACAAGCGGATGGGGTGAGGCTTTTTGCTATGACTTATTGGTTGAAGTGAATGATGAACACGGAAACACTTGGAAGAAACAAGTGACCGTCGGACTTCGCACCCTCGAATTGGTTCAGGAAAAAGACGACAAGGGACGTTCGTTCTATTTCAAATTGAACGGACTTCCATTGTATATCAAGGGGGCGAATATG
Source organism: uncultured Flavobacteriales bacterium (assembly GCA_964455985.1). GTDB lineage: Bacteria > Bacteroidota > Bacteroidia > AKYH767-A > 2013-40CM-41-45 > Pollutiaquabacter. The sequence goes on along the minus strand of CAYWDY010000118.1, from coordinate 635 downwards.
GTTCCCTTGGATCATTTCCCTGTACGAATCGATGAGGCTGTAGAGGCTCGTGTTATACGTGATGCCTGTGAGGCACATATGAATATGATTCGCTGTTGGGGTGGAGGTGTTTACCCGAGCGATGGGTTTTATGAAGCGTGTGACCGCAAAGGCATACTGGTATGGCAGGATTTCATGGCCGCCTGTTCCATGGTACCCGGAGACAGTGCCTTCGTAGCTAATTTCAGGGAAGAGGTACAACAGCAAGTTGTCCGATTGCGCAACCATCCGTCGCTGGCCATCTGGTGTGGGAATAACGAAATCAACGAAGGGTGGCATAACTGGGGTTGGCAGAAGGAATTCAAGTACTCGGCGGCAGATTCGGCAGCCGTTTGGCAAGATTACCTCACCTCTTTTGAGACGATGATTCCAGAGGTGATCCGACAGGAAAATCCGGAACGTACGTACTGGCCCAGCTCTCCATCCATCGGTTGGGGAAGGAAAGAAAGTCTGTTATCGGGTGATTGTCACTACTGGGGTGTGTGGTGGGGGATGGAACCGTTCAGCCGTTACGAAGAAAAGGTAGGGCGATTCATGAGCGAGTATGGTTTTCAAGGTATGCCTTCCGTGGCCACCTTCCGGGATTTCACCGGCAC
>CAYWDY010000117.1:0-7743 GCA_964455985.1 uncultured Flavobacteriales bacterium | reverse complement strand
CACCATCGCAAACAGACAGGTCAGGTCCGGCACTGACTGAAGCAGCAGCAGGATAAGCCGTAACCGTCACGTAGGACTGGGTAGAGCAAGCTCCATCCGTAGCCGTGACATAATAGGCATATGTACCGCCAACCGTAGGCGTAATGGTCAGGTTCTGACCAGGCGTAGGCGTGGACTGGATTTGAGCGGTACGGATAACCAGGTTATCCACAGAATGCTCTTCCGAAACACCACCCGTACGAGCCTTGAACCAGTGTGACCAAGTCGACTTGTTGGCACTTACATACGAAGCAGGGAGCTGAACGTTGGTGAAGACCGGCGTACCGTTCAACGAGAGGTTGAATTTACCCGTCGTACTTACCGTGTAAGCCACATGCACAGGAGTAGCCGATGCTCTCCAGCTAAGGTTGGTAGAATAACCCAACACATTGGAAGAGGTAGGCGTAGGCTGATTGGTCGGACCGTACATCAGGTAAATACCTGCTGTGTTCGTACCGTTAGTATAAGAGTCAAACGAGATAGCCAGTTTGGAACCCGTACCTGATTCATTGGTAAGCGGGGTATTCTGCTGGATACCGTCGTCGCAATAGCTGTAGCTGATACCGTCAGCACCGTTCTGAGGCACGATCAGGTCGAAATCAACCGAAATTGAGTCGGCTGCATTTCCACCAGCAGTTACGTTCACCGCACCTTTCAGGTTCAGGGCGTTAGGGGTCATGGTCAATACACCGTTGGCGATAGTAGCATCACCGTAGATGGATACGTTAGCAGGAACGGTTGTGCTGGAGAAGTCGTTTGAGAACAACGTCGTCAGCGGTCCGATCTGGACACCGGACAAGCCGGATCCCACAGGAGGCACAGCCGTCCAAGAGTAGGTGTAATTGTTGGTCGAACCGGTCTGGGTAGCGGTCAGGTCAACCGGTACACCAGGCAGACAGAACGTCGTCGGTGAAGCAGCTGCTGTGACAGCATCAGGCTGGGTCACGTTCTGGATGACCATCGTACGAGGGCTGGAACAGGTACCATCCGTCTCAGATACATAGAATGTATCTTGTGCAGATAGGTAGTAACCGCTGAGCGAAGAACCGCTCTGACCGGAGATCGGAGAACCACCCACGGCATCCAGATACCACTGGAACACAGGAGTAGAGGCACCTGAGTTGCTGGCCACAGAAACGTTGGCTTGGTTGAAACCGCAGATCGTGTTGTCGGTAGCCGTAGGAGCAGCCGGGAGTGCCAACACATCTTTGGTTACCGAACGGGTTGCCGTACAACCAGCAGCATTGGTAGCCGTTGCCACATACGTGGTGGTAGCTGTAGGAGTAGCCGTTACCTGGTTACCAGTCATGCCGCCAGGCGACCATGACCACGTATTGCCGCCGTTAGACAAGGCCAATACGTTTACAATGTAATCTTCCATTTCACCGTAAGAGAATGTAGGACAAGCAGTAGGCGAAGCCACGCTCTCCTGCACAACAACGCGCATACGCGTCACACCGGCAGAAGCAAACGACGGTACCGTGATGGTGCCGGTACGCGTATTCGGAGCAATCGTGGTAGCGGTGGTCGTGTAAGCTTGCTCGCTGGCATCAGCGAAGTCACCGTCACGGTTCCAGTCGATGAAGATGGACATACCGTTGGAGTAGTAGGTAGCGCCATCGCATTCGTCCGTGACTACCGTAAACGGATAGCTGGCACCGGCAACGATTGTTGGAGCCGGAATGGTTGAAGTGTAATTGGTGTAGTTGGTACTGCACGTCTCACCTTGTGAGAGATTGCTCATGCTGGCAAACGAAACACCGAAGATCTGCTCGTCAGCGAAGGTAACAGTGCTCGGCGATCCCGTACAGTAACCCGTAGGTTCCGTCTGAGGACCAGAACCCACCGTGTAAGCGTTCAAGCTGATCGGCGTTCCGGCACAAACTGAACCGGACGGGATGGCGTTGATCGAGTCGATGACCGGGTTAGCGCTGTAGGTAACCGTCTGGATGGCCACGTTCGAACACTGAGCCGTGGAATCGTATGCAGTAACCGTGAAGCTATACGTGCCGGCAGCGGTAGGCGTAGCCGTTACGCTTGAACCCGTCGTAGCAGACAGGCCAGCGTTCGTTGAGCTGACTGACCAGTTGTACGAATAGGTATTCGCAGGCGTCGTGGCGGTGTTAGCGACCGACAGATTCAGCGTACCGTTCAGACAGTATGGGCCGGCTGAAACCGTAGCGGTGATGGAATCCGGCTGCGTAACGTCAATCGTGACAGCTGCGCGTGCACCTTCGCAAGAAGGCGATCCCGGGTTGAGCTGAGCCACATAAAGGGTGGTCGTAGAAGAAACGATGTAGGTCGTAAGCGAACTACCGGTTTCACCGGCGATCGGCGTACCACCGGTAGCCGTAGTGTACCAGTTGAAGATAGCACCCGTCGTACCGTCACCGATCACAGAACAGGTAGGTACTTTCGCACCGCACTGAGAAGAGTTGACTGCCGTAGGAGCAGCCGGTACCGGCAGGATGTTCGCATAAGCAGTACCCGTATTGGTACAACCGGATACAGGATCCGTAGCGGTCACCGTGTAGGTGGTGCTGACCATGGGGTTGACCGTAACCACGTTGGTATTACCAATCGTGCTCGAACCGTCAGACCATGACCAAGAGTAGGTGCCGGCACCTTGACCGGAGGAAAGGACATTGATATGGTAGTCCTCGGTCTCACCCCACGTGTAGGTCACGTTGGAAGCGGTCACAGCACTGGTCTCTACGTTGATGACACGCATACGGGTCACACCGGCCACAGCAACACTGGCTGCAGGTACCGTGATAGTACCCGTCCAAGTGTGCGGACCGCTTACACCGGCAGGTTCCGTAGCAGCGGTTTCGCTGGCATCCAGGAAGTCACCGTCACGGTTCCAGTCGATATAGATTACCGAACGGTTGGTATAGTTACCGCCGCAGGTACCGATCTGTACGGAGAATGGAATCACATCGCCGACCGTTACCGTAGGAGCAGCCAAACCGGTGTAGTTGCTATACTGATACGCCAGCGAACCGGCACCAGGCGCCACAGCACCGCAAGCCGAAGTGTTATTGATGGTTTTGAAGGTAACGTTGAGAATCTCTTCGTCAGCCGTAGAGGTGGCGTTAGATGCAGCATATCCCGTAGGACCGGTCTGAGGACCAGAAGTGATCACCGTGGTCGTACCCGTCAGCGTCACGGTAGAACCGGCGCAAGCGTCAGCCGGAGAGGCCGTATTGGCAGTAATAGACGGAGGCATGGTAACATCTACCGTAACCGTACCCGATGTGGCGCAACCGAGGGAGGCATCGACAGCTTGTACGCTATAGGTATAGGTACCCGGCAGGAACGGATTATCCGTAGCCTGGGAACCGATTCCGATCGGACTGTAGGCACCCGAACCAAACTTCTTGTACCAGGTGTACGTGTATCCATTAGCACCCGCTGCTGTGACGGATACCGTCACAGAACCGCCGGGACAAACAGCCGCACTGCTGGCAGAAAGACTAATGACAACCGGGGCGATAACATCTCCCAACACCGCTACACGGCCACTCTCGCAACCGGTAATGGTATCGTATTCGGATACATAGAACGTCGTAGGAACACTGATGGAGTAAGCTGCCAAAGCAGAACCGTTTTCACCAGCCAGCGGAGAACCGCCGGTGGCTGCCAAGTACCACTTGAATTTAGAGGTAGTTGAACCGGTGCCGGTTACGTTGCAGGTCGGGATGGCCGTACCGCACTGGCTGGAATTGGTAGCCGTAGGCGTAGCAGCAACCGGATTGACCGTAACCGAAGCAGGAGCTGATACTATGGTACAACCGTTGGCATCCGTGCCAGTGACGGTGTAGCTGTACGAGCCGGCAGCAGCAGGAGTATACGCTCCGTTGGCCGTAGCGATGACGCTGGTGCCGTCAGACCATGAATAGGTGAATCCAGAACCGCCGGCCAGGTTGACCGTATAATCCTCGGTTTCACCATAGGTGTAGGTTCCAGAGGAAGGCGCTGAGGAGCTTTCGTTGATGACCACACGCATGCGGGTTAAACCGATGGAAATGTTGCTAGGAATTGTGATGCTGAATGGAAGGACTTGGGACGGGAACGTCTTGGTTCCATAGGCACTGTTCCAAACGTTTTCGTTCGCATCCGTGAAGACACCGTTACGGTTGTAGTCAATGTAAACGCTAACGATGTTGGAATACGGTGACGTACCACAATATCCAGCCGTTACGGATCCGCTGTAGGTTTGTCCGGAGATCAACAACGTAGGGCTCAATGTGGTATAGTTGCTGTATAAGTAAGCGGCTGAGCCAGCTCCGATGGCCAAGGCGCCGCAGACAGAGGTGTTATTCAACGTACCTAAGGTGACGTTTAACAACTCTTCATCAGCCGTATTGGTAGCCGAACTAGAAGGATAGCCAGCAGGAGCTGCAGCAGAGCTGCTGAGGTAGGCATTAAGATTGAGAGAAGAACCAGCGCAAAGAGTGGTCGGAGCAACGGCCGCTAGGAGTGTTGAAGCGGCTAGATATTGATCTTGGTAACCTGTTCCATTAGCAGAAACCGTGTAGGTACCGTCTGATGCAGTAACCGAGAAGGCCACGATTGAGCTGCCAGATGCCGGAATGACTCCGGTCCAGGTAGTACCTGATCCACCGTTGGACATGCTGATGGCGGTTTGAGCCACACCATTCAGGGAGTAGTTCAGGGTGACACTAGTCACCGTCACGTTGGATCCTACTACAACCGTTACCGTGTGATCCGTAGCCGTACACTGACCGGAAGCAGGGCTTGCCGTGGTGCTGAGGATCTGAGGCAACAGACCAATGAAGTTGCCCTCATCAGCACCGATGTCAGGAGCAGTCGTACTGCGGGTCTGTCCGTCGATATCCGTAGTCAAGGCTGTGGCAGGATAAGGCTTACCACCGCTTTCTACGAACGTAGCTACCGTGGTAGAAACGTGGAGCAGAGAGTCCGCGGCAGAAGCGAACGTCGTGTTCTCCGTACGCGAATTGGCATCACGAGGAGTGACATACGTCTTGTAATCCGCCAAGGTCTGCTTGGGGTTAGTAGTCAATCCCACTCCTTCACCGTAGATGAGCTTGGTAGCACCCGGGGTTCCTGCATAGAACAAGTTGTTGTCGGATGCAGAACCGTACGTAGCAGAAATTGCGCCGCTACGACGATAAGCCACAGCAGCTTGGCTGGCGCCGGAGTTGGTGTTGTTGACGACCAGGTTATTCACCAAAGTCACCGTAGGTGTAATGTTGGCGTGGATACCAGACGTAGCGAAGTTGGCTCCACCACCATTACCCGTCAGATACACGGAGTTGTTATAGACGAAATAGTTGTTGGCTGCCGTGGCGTTGGGAATATCGATACCATAAACAGCCAAACCGGTGGTCACCGTCGTAGAAGACGAAGCCGTCGGAGCTGTGGTCGGACTGGCGACCGGAGCAGAGATGCGGCTGATCGCGTTGTTGTAAATATACCATTCCGTACCGGCCGTCACCCACATACCGCGGGCGATACCGTTGGAACCTCCGGCTACCAAGGTATTGAAGGTATTACCATCAAAGAACTTGGTGACACCCGCCGTATTTGAACCGGCCAGCTGGGCACCAACAATGAATGAGTTCATCGCACCACCCAATTGCGCGTCGGTAGAAAGAACACCCGTCGAGCTGGTGTTGGTGGTCGTTCCGATGCGGGCGATACGGTTGCCCTTGATGATGTTACCCGTACCGGACGGTGCGAAGTAAGAAGCATAAATGGACTGGTTACCGGTAGAGGTACCTTGTACCGTGATGTTACGGACGATGTTGTTGTTCACCGTCGTTCCGGCTACGCTGGAATTTGAAAAGTAGAAACCATACGTCGTTGACGTTAACGCTGCGGGAACACCGACGATCTGGAAGGTATCCAACACGTTGTTGTTGTACGAACCGGCACCGCTAGAGGAACTTGCGACCATGTAGGCCAGGTAGGTCGTACCCACGGAGGTAGCCGTAGAGAGAATGGAACGGCGGTTGTTGGTGACGTTGTTGTTGTTGACGTTCGTAACGTTGGAGGAACCAGGATACAACAGGTAGGCCGTACCGGAAGAAGGTGCCAGGGTGTTGTTACGGATCGTGTTGTAATTCATGTTATGGGTACCGCTGGTGGCGTAACTGTAAAGACCATAGAACGTGTTGGTGTTCTGCATGACGTTACCAGACACGATATTGTAGGTACAGTTGAGCGTCATGTTGGTACCGGACAGGAACTGGTAGAGACCATAGAAAGTAGCTGTCGACGTGGTAGCAAAGGTGTGGTTACGGAACTGGTTGTAAGAGGTCGAAACCTGAGCGCTCGTACCACCGGTCGATGAACCGTACATACAATAGAAGCTACCTGCCGTAGGCGTAGAGGTCTGTACGATGTTACTGTCAATCCGTACGATGTTCGGATTGGTCGCATCACCACCGGCCAATGCATGATAGATACCGTAGAAGGTTGAAGAACTGACGATATTTTGGATCGTGTTTCCGCAGATGGTCGCCCATGTGCCAGAGTTGGCGTTGATACCTGCAGAACCTGACCCACTGGTTGCCGTTGTAGCAGAACTGATCGTGTTTCCACGAACAGTGATGCCACGGTTATTGGCATAATAGATACCCGTCGCAACGCCGGAGGAACCGCCGAAGAACGTGATGGTGTTGTTCGAGATGTTCATCAACGTATCGTTCAGACACTCACCGGTAGCAGACACTACGTTCGGGTTAGCACCCAAACGGATACCGTTGTAGCAGCTGTCGAGGGAGTTGTTGATGATGGTGGCTTTGTTACGGGCAGCCTGTGCCGTCGTGGCATAAGTCGAGTTGGTAAAGCCCGTGGTACTCGTGTTATCGTGGTTACCCACGTAGATACCGTAGTTGGTGGTGTATGCCTTGGTCAAGGAAACACGGGAGTTCTTGATGGTGACATCATTCGCACCGTCATCGCCGCTACACTTCAAGATGGCATAACCCCATTCCATGCGGGTCGTAGCCGTAGCAGCGGTGGCGCGGTTGGCCGTAGATTCGTACACATCGATACCGTCGATGGTCACGTTATCCGCACCGGTGATCACGAACACACCGTCAATCGTGGTCGAGGTACCCACATACGCGGTGAGCGCAGGGTTGGCACCACTACCCGACTTCTGGATGGTCAGGGTTTGCGTAGGACCTGAGCGGAGGTTGGAAGCTAGTCCGCACATTTTCAGTTGGAATCCACCGACAGGAGCCGTTTCCGTATAACCGGCAGGAACGTTCAACGTGACGTTACCGTTCATACCGTAGGTGTTCAGGTGTGTGATGGCATTGGCCAAGTTGCTGAATGCACCGCAACCGGAACCGCCGATGGTGTAAGCCCCGTTCAGAGGAGCACCGGCCACCGTATAAGAAGCGGAAGAGGTACAGCCGTAAGCGTTGGTTACCGTCACCGAATAGGTGTTGGCGTTGTTGGCGTTACGTGAGCTGGAGGTCTGTCCACCGGGCGACCAGAGGTAGGTATAACCGGCACCGGTTGGAGAAGCCTGCAACGAATTCGTATTGCCGGTCACCCAGCCTGTACAAGAAGCCGTGATGGAAACCGGGAAGGTTCCGTCAACGACGGTGGCAGAAGCCGTAGCCGTACAACCGTTGGCATCGGTGGTGGTCACCTGGTAGGTACCAAGAGCAGAAGCCGTAATGGCATCGGTCACATCAACGG
>CAYWDY010000116.1:0-7744 GCA_964455985.1 uncultured Flavobacteriales bacterium | reverse complement strand
CTCTATCGGATCCTGCGTGCCATGAAGAACCGGTTCGGATCAACCGCCGAGCTGGGCATCTATGAGATGCAGGGCAGCGGCCTGCGTGAAGTTCGAAATCCATCCGAAGTACTTATCGCCCAACGCGACGAGGCGTTGAGCGGCACCTCCATTGCGGCAACCATGGAAGGCGTACGGTCTTTGATGATCGAAACCCAGGCGTTGGTGAGCTCCGCCGTCTATGGTACGCCTCAGCGTTCCTCCACCGGATTCGACTTACGTCGACTGAGTATGCTGCTGGCCGTGCTCGAAAAACGCTGCGGCTTCCGTTTGGGAGCTAAAGACGTGTTCCTCAATATCGCCGGAGGCATACGTGTCGAAGATCCGGCCATCGACCTTTCTGTCATCTGCTCCATCCTTTCCTCGAGCGAAGACATTGCGATTTCTTCTAAAGTGTGCATGGCCGCCGAAGTCGGGCTCAGTGGCGAAATCAGACCCGTGACGCGTGTGGACCAGCGTATCAGCGAAGCGGAGAAACTCGGCTTCGAGCAGATCATCGTCAGCAAATACAATCTAAAAGGACTGGATTTGTCCCGCTTCAAAAAGATCGAAGTGAAAGCCGTTACGAAAGTCGAGCAGGTCTTCTCCCACTTGTTCGCTTAATCATTCATTCTTTCCAATACACCGTTTTCCAATTCACGAACTCGAAGAAACCTGTTTCTCCTAGTTCTTTACCGTGACCGCTGCGCTTGATGCCTCCAAACGGTAACCGCGGGTCAGAACGGACGAAATCATTGACAAAGACATTACCGGTTTCCAAGGCACCAATCAGTCGATGGATTCTTGTCTCGTCCGAGGTCCATACCGCAGCACCCAGACCGAATGAGCTGGCGTTGGCTAATCGAATGGCTTCGGCTTCAGAGGTGAACGATGTCACTGCCCAGACCGGACCAAACAGTTCTTCCTCGAAGGCAGGTTGGCCGGGCAAGACGTGGGTCAATACCGTCGGCGGAAATACCCAAGATTCCTCACTCACCACGTCTTGTCGGGTGGCGATGACCGCACCACCTTCCACAGACCGGTAAACCTGTTCATTCAGTTTATCAAAAAGATCCCGGCGTGCCAGTGGTCCGACACGGGTATCGCGATTCGTCGGATCACCGCACGGAAGGGATGAAACGTGAGAAGATAATGCTTGTACGAATCGGTCATGGATTTTTTCATGGACCAGAAAACGTTTCGCGCCGTTGCACGCCTGGCCGCTGTTGATGCATCGTGAGGTTATCGCTGCCGAGACAGCCTCATCGACATCCACATCGTCGAATACCAGCATAGGGTCATTGCCGCCCAATTCCAACGTGATCTTTTTCAAGGAGCGTCCCGCGAGCTCGCCGATGATCTCGCCGGTACGGTCGCTGCCGGTGAATGTAACCGCAGCGATGGTCGGCGACTGAATCAATCGTTCAACACCGTGGGCAGAGAGGTAATGATTGGAGAAAACGCCCGAAGGGAATCCTGCATCGCGAAACAGCACTTCTAGCGCTGCCGCACACCGAGGCACGTTGGGAGCATGTTTCAGTACGATGGTGTTACCGACGAGTACATTAGGAATCGCAAAACGAATGACCTGCCAAAAAGGATAATTCCACGGCATGATGGCGAGCACGGGACCCAGCGGTTCGGGTACCGAAGCCATGTAGCGGGCCTCGCCGTCGAGCACCCGGGGAATCAGCCATTCTTCTGCACGGAAGGCAAAATAGCGGGTAGTACCGATGCACTTGGTGATTTCCGCCTCTGCTTCCGCAATGGGCTTGCCCATCTCCGCCGTGATCAAGGCGGCGAATGTGGTCAGGCGATCTTCCAGAAGATTGGCCAACCGATTCACATACTTCGCCCGCTCTACTACTTCGGATTGTCTCCAGGCTTTGAAAGCGTGATGAAGGGTTGAAAGGTCCGGTTGGTCCTGACAGGCGAATTCCCGGACGACCTGACGGGTAAAGGGGTTTTGGGAAATGTACTCCATGCGGATTCCGAAGTTAATACCTGCCGTGAAATCCATGAAAAGCAGACTTTGATTTTACCTATTTTTAACCAACAAACAGGATTCATCATTATCATGAAAAAAGCAACGGTTCTCCTGGCGGCCTTGGCTGCTGTATTATCACTCCATGCCCAAAAGACCTTCACCAAAGGCGGCATCACGTATCCCTACACGCCCAAGTCCGATGTGACCGACAGTTATTTCGGCACCGTTGTCGCTGATCCTTACCGCTGGCTTGAATACGATACAGCGGCAAACGTCAAGAGTTGGGTGGAAGCAGAGAATAAGACAACCTTCGACTATCTGGCCAAAATTCCTTACCGGGAGAAAATCAAGAATCGGTTGACACAGATTTACAATTACGAACGCTATGGTATCCCGACACGCGCCGGTGACTACTATTTCTTCACGAAGAACGACGGTCTGCAGAATCAAGCGGTGATATACATCCAACGAGGATATGAAGGAACTCCGGAAGTTTTCATCGACCCCAATACGATGTTGAAAGATGGCACGGCAGCTGTGAACCTGCTGGGATCATCGAAGGACAATCAATACATGGCGTATTCCGTCGCCATTGCCGGCAGCGACTGGCAGGAGATCCATGTGATGGAAATCAAATCACGCAAAGTATTACAGGACAAATTGGAATGGGTGAAATTCAGCGGAGCGGCCTGGAAACAAGACGGATTCTATTACAGCCGTTACGACGCACCGAAAGACGCCAAACTCTATTCCGCCAAAAACGAATTCCACAAAGTCTATTATCATAAACTCGGAACTCCGCAGAGCCAAGACACGCTCGTCTACGAAGACCCCTCCAACGCAAACCGTTATTTCACTGCTGAGACAACAGAGGATGAACGTTTCCTGATCATCAACATCGCGAAAGGAACAAGCGGAAATGAGATACGGGTAAAGAATCTTTTCTCTAAAGAATCCGAATTCGTCACCATCTTCCCCGGCTTCGATGCCAATGCGGAAGTATTAAACAACATCGGTGATGAACTGATGTTGATGACCGACCTCCATGCATCGAACCAGCGTATTGTCATGGTGAATCCCGACCAACCCGAAGAAGAACACTGGAGACCGATTATCCCGGAGAGCGAGAATCTGATCAAAAGCGCCTCTACCGCAGGAAAAAAATTGCTGGTAACCTACTTGGTCAACGCCGTGAGCCGCTGCTACCGCTACTCCTTGGAAGGCCAGTTGGAACAGGAAATCGAACTGCCGGGACTGGGTTCCGTGAGCGGTCTGTCCGGCAAATTGGACGACGCCACCGTATTCTATTCCTATGCCTCCTTCAACTTTCCTCCTTCTATCTTCCGTTACGATATCACGGAGGGCAAGAGCACCTTATGGAAAAAATCGAATATCAAATTCAGTCCGGATGATTACGAAGTAAAACAATTGTTCTTCACCTCGAAAGACGGCACCAAAGTACCCATGTTCGTTGTACATCAAAAAGGCATCACATTGAATCGAAAGAACCCGACGTTGTTGTATGGTTACGGCGGATTCAACATCAGCCAGACACCCTCTTTCAGCCCCTCGCGCATGTTCTGGCTGCAAAATGGCGGTGTGCTGGCCGTGGTCAACCTGCGAGGTGGCGGAGAGTTCGGAGATAACTGGCACAAAGCAGGCATGCTAGGCCAGAAACAGAATGTATTCGATGATTTCATCGGCGCTGCGAAGTACCTGTCTGAGCAAGAATATACCAGTTCAGATTTAATTGCTATTCAAGGTGGATCCAACGGTGGTTTATTGGTCGGTGCTTGCATGACCCAAGAACCCGGCTGGTTCAAGGTCGCCATTCCACAAGTCGGTGTCATGGACATGCTGCGATTCCATAAATTCACGGTTGGCTGGGGCTGGGTGGTCGAATACGGAAGCAGCGATGATCGCGAAGGCTTCACGAATCTCTACCGGTATTCACCCTTGCATAATATCAAGGACGGTGTTGACTATCCCGCAACGATGATCACGACGGCTGACCACGATGACCGTGTTGTTCCGGCCCACTCGTTCAAATTCGCTGCAACGCTTCAGGAAAAAACCAAGGGCACCAATCCGGCCCTCATCCGCATCGACGTTCGTGCAGGACACGGAGCCGGAAAGCCTACATCCAAAGTGATTGAAGAGCAGGCCGACATTTACAGTTTCATCTTCTACAACATGGGCATTACGCCGAGCGTGCTGGACCGGTAAACCGGAAATGAAACCGTTCTCTTTTACAGCAAGATTATTGATTTTATCGGTCGTCCTGGTCCTTGCCTCAGCTTGCAACGATGCAACCGATCAGAAAACACGTAAAGGGTCTTGGGTCAACGGTCATTTCACTAGGAATGGTAGATACATCAAGGGACATTTCCGGAATTCGGTCTCTTTCGATCCGAATAAGGTGAAGAACAATATCCGTAGCCGGTCCTACTACCAGCGTAACAAGTACCGCTACCGCAAGAGCAAGCGATGAATCAGGAATGGTCGTCTGAAATCAAACGAACGAGAGTAAGATTCATCAATTCGGCATCGTTTCCATTCACCGTGATGGTCGGACTCTTCCCGGCATCTTTGATTAGCTCCACCCCGTCGCTGTAGGGCGTAAGCGTCATGATCTTATCGTACTTGATGGTTTTGGCCTTGTTGCTACCGACAAAAATCACACGCTTGTTGGTGAGGTAAAGCGTTCCCGAATCTATCAGCTGCAGCTGCTCCGAGCGTACGGGCTGCACCCTCATACTTCCTGCACGGTAGTAAACGCCCTTCATCAATCGAATGCTCACCGCAGGCCCGCCGTAGTTGACGCGATGCGTGACCGTGCGGTATTCATACCAACTTGCTGCACATGTGAAATGACAAGTCTCGTTTGCCAAGAGATTGATGTCACAGGAGATCTCCGGAAGCGGGCCGTTTTCCAATTGATACAGCAGCCGGAAGCGCTCCAAGGTAGACAACATGGCGTCATCGAACTGAGGAGTAATGGAGAGACTTTGGCTGATGGCTTTCAGCTCGGCATCTTCCTCGGGTGTAAGCCGACGATCCTCCATGCATGCGAGCAAGTATTGACGGTAGCGAAGCTCACGGGTCAAAGCACTGATTTCTTTGGCTGTCGCCTCCGGAAGGCGTGTTGCGGCTACCAGCTTGTTAATCTTTTCTTCCTCTTCCGCAGTCAAGCGCCCGTCGGCCACGGCATCTTTCCACGCTTGCGTCACCACACCGCCTGCTATATCGATGGTGCCCGGGTCGATATCCGCATCGGTGAGCAGGAGTAGTTTCTTCAGGTGTAACAGCGACCGCTTTTCCTCTTCCCCCAACGTGTAATCCACGATGCAAGACTGGAAATACGTCAGGTAGAGTTGAACGACCTTATCCTTGAAATGCCTGGTAATATCGACCTGGTACGTTTCGATGATAGCGGCCACGTCTTTGCCCTGAATTTCCAAGAGCGGACGTGTCGCCAAGAGATTATTTAACTCTATAAAAGCGTTCTCGTCCGGTCCAACCGAGAACCATTTCGCTAACAGGTTTTTCTTTTTTAACGGCAATACAGAAAAAGGAGACGAAGCAGTCATGAGAGAAGCAGGTTAACAGCTTGAAAGTTACTCAATGCATACTCATAAAAAAAGCGGTGGAGATGGATCCACCGCTTTGATAATGTCAATACACTAACCATCAGCGCTGAATCAGCAGACGGCGTGTTTGCGTCCAAGCTCCTTCGGACTGAATGAAATACAATCCATTATTCAACTCACGAATATTCAGTTGAATTTCGTTGGAGCCGGTAAACACCGGAGCTTGTTTCTCCAAGACTACAGCACCGGTAAGTGACAGGATACGAATCTGTACAGCACCGTCCTGCTCTGCCACGAATTTCCATCGCACGTGATCATCTGCAGGATTCGGGGAAAGCAGATCGGCGGGGACGACGGAAACACTTTCACCCGCCAGGCTGAAGGCGGCATTGCCGGTGATATTCACCGTATAGTCCTCCACTTCTCCGCTGGTATAAACCTGGCAGGAACTAGTGGTGGCCGCTGCGTATTGCATCTGTACGCGCATGCGGGTAGGGCCGTTGAGAGCGGTTCTGGGTATCGTGAAACTCCGGCTGACAAGTCCGGTGGAGTTTCCGGTAGCTACTTTCTCCCCGACATCGGTGAAGAGTCCGTTTTGGTTGTAATCGATCCATACTACCCAGTACTGTCGGGAAGATGTTCCGGAGAATCCGGGAGTCATGCCGATGCTGTACGAACTCCCGCCTGTCAGATTGGTGCTTACGGCGGTGTAATTGCCATAACCGTTATTGTTCCCAGAGGTGTTGCTGATGGTTCCCAACGTAATCTTGTTGATCCATCCGCGGGTGGTGGATGTTCCATTAGAAGCGCAGTAGGTACATCCTGTGGTGAGGAAGGAGGCCGCCGTGCTGTAAGCGCTGGTCGTAAGTGAACACACGTTCTGAACTTGGAACTGATACGACGTACAACGTGTCAGGCCGGATACGGTGTAGGAATTGGTGGTGAGGCCGGTAACGGTATTCCAGGTGGTAGCGGAAGCGGCTTTCCATTGTAGATTATAATTCGGGGATGTCGACGCGGTCCAGGTAAGTACCGCGGAGGTATCGCGACGGGTAGTGGCCAGCAGTCCGGTCGGGGCGTCGCAAGCATTGGCAGCCGAACCGACTCCGACAGCATACCATGCGTTCTTCACTTGATCGACTTCGTTGGACACAGCGCCATAAAGGTCAGTAGCAGCGTTGATACAAGCCGTGCGCCAGGCAGCATAGTTGGAAGTCGGTGTCAAGTAATTCGTTTCCGAGCGGTAGATGATTGCATTTGCTTTGGTAAGTCCCAATCCTGTTACTGTATACGCAGCACCTTTGTCGTTAATAGCCGATCCGCCGTTTACAAGCAAGTAATAAAAGAAATTGCCGACACCGCTGTTGGTGTGTACGCCGCCGTTGTCCGCGGTACCCGTGTACCAATAGGTACCTTGGTAGCAATTGGGCTGGCCATATTGCTTGGGGTTGGCCAGACTACGGATCAGCCAGTTCATGTCGCTGCTCAACAGCCAACTAGTATTAGCAGGTTTAGCCCAAAACTGTACCGCCTTACCAAAAATATCACTCATACTTTCGTTGATGGCGCCAGACTCATTGCTATAATTAAGGCCGGATGTGTATTGGGTAAGTCCATGGGTGAGTTCATGAGCCGCGATATCTATGGCGGTGATGCCGGCGCTAGTTGTCGAACGAACGCCGTAGTGCATGATGGATCCGTCCCAATATGCGTTATTGGTCGTAGCGGTCTCATTCACGTAGCTGGTGAGTGCAAAGCCGGCATTGTTGATGCTGTTACGTCCGAAGTTGGCATTGTAGAACGACCAGGTAGATGAAACGCCGAAGTGCGCATCCAAGGCATATTTATCGTTGGTGGTATAACTCCAACTGGAAGAGGTACTCGTATAATCGCTGTGCGTGCTGGTTTCGCCGTGCAAGGTGATGACGCCGTTTCCTTTGGTGTAATCCCGAAGACGAAAACTGGTAGCACCGGTAGAATCCGAATGAATGGTTTGCGTACCGCTGTAAACCGTTGCTGCAGAACCTACCGCGTCGACAAAGAAAAGAAGGTCTTTGCTTCCTAAATAAGTGCCGTCTGCTGCGTCGAAGTAGTAGGCAGCGCGACTCAACGGCTCAAGGGCATATACGGTCACTTTGTAGGCCAAACG
>CAYWDY010000115.1:6047-7812 GCA_964455985.1 uncultured Flavobacteriales bacterium | reverse complement strand
CGGCATTGCTTCGAATCTTGCCGGCTACCGGCGCCGGTCCATCAGGTCTCCTCTCACCGGGTTTTCTCGACAGGACACCGTACCTGCTGATTCCATGGAGTACGTATGTGCTGCTGGCTGGATCTACGTTATACCGATACACAAGACCTTGGGCAGCGGAACAACTGAATACGCCAATTATTCTGGCCGCACGCGGCAAAGGAATTCCCATTCAACAGCTGAAGTACCATCATATCCTGCCTATCCGTACTGACGGGCGGCAGCATCGTCATCGAACGGATTTTCTCCCTGCCGGGCATGGGTGGCTTCCTTCAATCAGCAGCCGCTGCCGGCGACGCTTCCCGCTTGTTTGTTGGCCTGGCCATGGTGTCCGGTTTCATGATGCTTATCCAATGGATTGGGGATGTATTCCTTCATTTCGTAACTCCGGTTTACTCTTCCATGCGTTCGCGATGAAAAAGTGGTATCAATTTTACCTCCTGTTTCTGCTGGTCATACCATCGTTGATTCCTGATGGGTGGACGAGGAGAGATACGCGCGCCTTTCACCGTCAGCAGCCGGCGTTGCTGGTAGCGCAAGCCGATTCTAAAGAAGCATCCCGTATTCATTGGCTTGGAACCACGAAATCAGGACAGGATGTTTTGGGTATGATCATGCAAGGCGGCCGATTGTCCGTGATGATCGGTTTTCTTTCTGCCCTTTGCGCCACCTTGTTGGGTATTCTGTTGGGAACACTCGCAGCATACCGAGGACAGCTCTGGGAAAGCACCTTGCAATTCACGTCCACCGGCATAATCGCCTTTCCGAAATTCTTGATGCTGGTGCTATTTACTACGTGGCTCAACCCCTCCTTGGCTACGCTTATCATGCTTTTGGCCGTTTTCAGTTGGATACCGTTTGCCATGATCAGCCGGGCGACCGTTCTTCGACTGCGTGATGAGCACTTTGTTCACCATGCTACCATCTCAGGCACTTCACCATTCATGATCTTCACACACCATTTACTCCCTCATCTCGCCCACTCCATCCGACCGCTGTTTATTTCCTGCTGCGCTACGTGCATATTGGCAGAAAGCACACTCAGCTTCCTGGGGTTGGGATTACCGCCCGGAACACCTTCCTGGGGTAGCTTGATCGCCGAGGGTCGTTATGACTTGTCCGCCTGGTGGATATGGCTTCCTCCCAGCCTGTTACTGTTTGTCTTGATTTACCCCTTGAACATCGCAATTAATCGAGTATCAGCAGAAACAAAGATTAACAGAATTTAACGCGTTTTTAACTCGACAAGGCCGAATGCTATTCGTAAAATTGCGTTCCCATTTACGGTCGATCCGTCTAGCATTTTTCCGACCAACCACCGAAAAGAAAACAGTCAAAAAACATGGACATCAAAGAAATCAACGAACGTATTCAACGTGAATCAGCCTTTGTGGATTTGCTCCAACTGGAGCTCAGCAAAGTGATTGTCGGCCAGAAACATATGACCGAACGGTTGCTTATCGGTCTGCTGGCAAATGGACACATCTTGTTGGAAGGTGTTCCGGGCCTGGCCAAGACCCTGGCGATCAAATCCCTCGCTTCCGCCATTCACACACGCTTCAACCGAATTCAGTTCACCCCGGACTTACTTCCGGCTGACTTGATCGGAACCGTGATCTACAACCAGAAGTCCGAATCCTTTACGGTTCGTAAAGGTCCCGTTTTTGCCAACTTCATTCTGGCGGATGAAATCGTCTCGGGCCTTGATGTCTCCAGCCAGGCGCAC
>CAYWDY010000115.1:0-6037 GCA_964455985.1 uncultured Flavobacteriales bacterium | reverse complement strand
TGAAATCAACCGCGCTCCCGCCAAAGTACAATCCGCCCTGCTCGAAGCCATGCAGGAACGTCAAGTCACCATCGGCGATCAGACGTTCCCGTTGGACGAACCCTTCCTGGTATTGGCTACCCAAAACCCGATTGAACAAGAAGGAACCTATCCCCTGCCGGAAGCTCAAGTTGACCGTTTCATGCTGAAAGTGGTTATCGGATACCCTACGCGGGAAGACGAGCGATCCATCATCCGACAAAACATGTCGAGCGAAAGCACTCGGATCAATCCGGTCATTCAACCGGAACAGATCATCCAGGCACGGCAGTTAGTGCGTGAGGTGTATATGGATGAAAAAATCGAGAAGTATATCGTTGATATTGTTTTCGCCACCCGTTTCCCGAAGGAAGTCAATCTGGGACGTCTTCAACAGCTGATCAGTTACGGCGGATCGCCGCGCGCCAGCATCAACCTGGCCTTGGCGGCCAAAGCCTATGCGTTCATCAAACGTCGCGGTTATGTGATTCCGGAAGACGTTCGCGCCGTGTGTCACGACGTACTTCGTCATCGCATTGGCCTGACTTACGAGGCGGAAGCCGAAAACATTTCTGTAGACCAGATCATCAACGATATCCTGAACACGGTCGAAGTACCGTAATCGGAGCACCCGCATGGAGACTACCGAACTGCTGAAGAAAGTCCGCAAGATCGAGATCAAGACGCGTGGCTTGTCGGCCCATATCTTTTCCGGCGAGTACCACAGCGCCTTCAAGGGAAGAGGTATGGCCTTTAGCGAAGTGCGCGAATATATGCATGGCGACGACATCCGCTCGATAGATTGGAACGTTACCGCCCGACTCGGCAACCCTTACGTGAAAGTGTTCGAAGAAGAACGGGAGTTGACGGTTATCTTATTGGTAGATGTATCCGCATCCGGCGATTTCGGAACCCGAAACCAGTTCAAGAAAGATCTGATCACGGAGTTGTGTGCTGTACTTTCATTTTCAGCCATACAGAATAACGATAAGATCGGTGTGATCTTTTTTTCCGACCAGATTGAAAAGTTCATCCCGCCTAAAAAGGGGAAAACCCATATCCTTCGCATCATTCGCGAGCTGATCGAATTCCGTCCGGAGCATAAAGGGACTGACATCGGTATGGCCTTGAAGTACCTGACCAACGCCATCAAGAAACGAAGTATCTGTTTTCTGATTTCCGATTTCATGAATGACCGGTTTGAAGACGCCATCAAACTGGCCAACCGGAAGCATGACCTGGTGGCACTTCGCGTAGAGGATCCGGGCGAGGGTGTCATGCCGGATTTAGGCATGATCCGACTGCTTGATCCGGAAACCGGCCGCTGGCAGCTTATCGATACGGGGAACGCCTCCGTTCGCGAGCGTTTTAAAAAAGACCGCTTACGCGCTCAAAATGAATTGAAGGATGTGTTCGCTAGAGCCGGTGTCGATACGGCTACGTTATACACGAACCGCTCGTACGTTCAGCCCCTGATGCAACTGTTCAAGAAAAGAGGGAGGATGCGATGAAAAGAATACAGTTTATAGTTCCAGTACTGATTGCTTGTCTGTTGTCCTGGAGCCGTTGCACCTACGCCGGTACAGGTGTGCAGGTAGAAGCCAAGATTGACACGGCAGAAATTCGGATCGGCGAACAATTCCATGTGATCCTAAAGGCGATTGTACCGCCGGGTTCAAGCGTCGCGTTCCCCATCGTTCCCGATACGTTGCGAGGCCTTGAAGTCGTACGACGCTCGGCACTGGACACGATGCGCCAAGAAGGCAATCCCGCCTTGACCCTGCAGCAGCAGTTGACCATCACCGGTTTTGATTCAGGATTCTATGTCATCGAGCCGTTCCGATTCGTAGCCCGTGATGCCAAAGGACTGGTGGACTCTCTGTCGACGGAAGCGCAACTCATCTCCATTAAAACGATTCCTGTCGATACCACGAAAGCCATCAAGGACATCAAGCCCATCATGGAACCTCCTTTCGACTGGCATGAGCTGATTCCATACCTCTTCGGATTTTTGGTGTTGTTGATCCTAGCCATCGCAGGATATTTGATCTACCGCAAAATCAAGAACAAACCTGTCGTTCCTGTCATCGTGCGCAAGCCGGCTCGCCCGGCCCATGAAACTGCCTTGGAGGCCTTAGCCCAATTGGAAAAAGAAAAACTCTGGCAGCAAGGCGCCTTCAAGGAATACCACATCCGTTTATCCGATATCATCCGGGCTTATGTTGAAGAGCGATTCGGAGTAGCCTCGTTGGAATCCACTACCGACGAAACCCTGGCCGGCTTGACACATCAGTCCTTAGCATCTGAAACATTAGGGCTGTTGGAGCGAATGCTTCGACTGGCCGACTTCGTGAAATTCGCAAAGGCCATCCCGATCGTTACAGAAAACGAACAAGCCATGGCGGATGCCCGTCAATTCATTCAACGTACCATGGCCCAGAGCAGCATGGGTAAGGAGGTTGAGTCATGATGTACCTTCCGACGTTTGCCTCCCCGCATTTCCTGTGGTTGCTCTTGTTGATTCCGGGGATGATCGTTTATTACGTGTTTTCGCTGCGTCGGAAGCAAACCCACTTGCGTTTTTCCACCCTGGAACCCTTTCAAGACTACCGGCCGACCCTTCGGCAACGGTTGATCCACCTTCCCTTTATCCTTCGTTGCCTTGGCGTAGCCCTGATAATCGTAGCCTTAGCCAGACCGCAATCCAGTTCCAAGTCACAGTCCGTGACGACGGAGGGAATTGACATCGTCCTTGCGCTCGACATCTCTCCTTCCATGTTGGCGGAAGACCTCAAACCCAACCGCATCGAAGCCGCTAAGAAGGTTGCCCTGGAGTTCATCGAGAACCGTCCAGATGACCGTATCGGATTGGTCGTATTCAGTGGAGAAAGTTTCACGCAATGTCCAATGACCAGCGACCACAGTGTATTGAAGAACCTGCTGGGAAATCTGGAGAGCGGTATGCTATCGGATGGCACAGCGCTGGGTGAAGGTCTAGCCACTGCCGTCAACCGGTTGCGTAAATCAAAAGCTAAAAGCAAAGTGGTCATATTGTTGACGGACGGCGTCAACAACCGCGGGGCCATTTCACCGGAGACGGCCGGAGAAATCGCCAGAGCCTTCAACGTGCGTGTGTACACGATTGGTGCAGGCTCTATGGGAACAGCCCCTTATCCGTTCCGAACGCCATTTGGTATCCAATACCAGAATGTCGAGGTTCAGATCGACGAAGGGGTACTGAAATCGATCGCGAGTGAAACGGGCGGAAAATATTTCCGGGCTACCAGCACATCCAAACTACGAGACGTCTATACCGACATAGACAAACTGGAAAAAACACGCATCGACGTGACGGAATACCGGAAGCGCTCCGAGGAATTCTATCCGTATGTACTGGCCGCCTTGCTCCTTTTATTGGCCGAATTCATCCTTCACAAAACCATTCTCCGAACCCAACCCTGATCATGTTCCGCTGGGCCCATCCCACCTACCTGTATGCACTGCTGGCGATTCCATTGCTGGTGCTGCTATTCGTTTGGGTTACCCGAAACCGGAAGAAGATTCTTTCCCGGTTCGGTGACTCCTCCCTCGTCCAACAGCTCATGCCGGAATTCAGCACACGTAAACCGTGGCTGCGCATGGCTCTATTCATCCTCGCCCTAAGCAGCCTTATCGTCGCTTGGGCTAATCCTCAGATCGGATCACGCTTAGAGGAAGTGAAGCGGGAAGGCGTGGATGTGATCATCGCGCTGGACGTATCCAACTCCATGAAAGCGCAGGACCTCAAACCGAATCGCCTGGAGCGGGCCAAGCAAGTCATCAGCCGACTGATTGACCGATTGGAGAACGATCGCATTGGAATCATCGTATTCGCAGGCCAAGCGTACGTCCAGTTGCCGATTACGACGGATTACGGCGCAGCCAAGCTCTTCTTGAATACCATCGAAACCGATATCGTTCCCACGCAAGGCACGGCTATAGGAGCTGCCATCCGGCTCGCCGAAAAATCTTTTGTGGGAAATGACCAGAAGCATAAAGCGCTGATCATCATCACGGATGGAGAGAACCACGAGGACGATGCGGTGGAAGCGGCCCGCGAAGCGGCAGCCACCGGTATTATCATACATACGGTGGGCATGGGCAGTCCGGACGGCACTCCAATTCCCGTTTACCGAAACGGCGGTGTCACCGATTTCCTGAAAGACCAAGATGGACAAACCGTGATGACAAGACTGGATGAAGTCACACTTCAGCAAGTAGCTGCGGAAGGTAAAGGCCGATACATCCATTCTACCGAATACGACGATGGATTAGGAGAAATCCTGAACCAGATCGGACGGATGGAAAAAAAGTCATTCGGCACCAAGCAATACACCGACTACGAGGACCGATTCCAGTATTTCCTCGCCCTTGCTCTGGTGGCGTTGGTAGCGGAATTTCTCGTGGGCAGTCGTAAAAGTCCATGGTGGTCGAAATTGAACCTGTTCGATAAAAAAGACGCGTGATGAATAGTTGCCTGATCCGATCCCATTTCAGAATCTGGATGACCCTTGCGCTGTTTAGCATGAGCGCGTGGTCATCGGCTCAATCCGCTTCGCAACTGATCAAGTCCGGCAACAAGGATTATTCAACCAAGAAGTGGAGTGATGCCGAAGTGAACTATAAGAAGTCACTGGAAAAAGAGAAGGATAATGCCGTTGGACGGTACAACTTGGGCAATGCCTACTACAAGCAGGATCACTTCGAACAGTCTTCCCGCGAATACCAGCAATTGATCGACCGAAAAGACGTATCGGACGATCAAAAGGCCGCTGCTTATCATAACCTAGGGAACAGTCTTCTTCAGGATAAGAAGTACGATGAAAGCATACAGGCGTTCAAGCAATCCCTGAAACTCAATCCGAAAGACAACGACACCCGGTACAATCTGGCGTACGCCCAATCGATGCTGAGACAGCAGAACCAACAGAAGCAACAGCAAAACGATAAGAAGGACGACAAGAACCAAGACCAGAAGCAGAATCAACAAAATCAGGACAAGCAGAAGGAAGAGCAACAGAAATCCCAGGACCAGTCGGCACAAAACAAGGAGCAGAAAGGCGACGAAAAGCAGAAAGGTGCCTCAGGCAAAGACAAGATTAGCAAGGAGGATGCAGAAAAAATCCTTCAAGCGCTTAATAACGATGAAAAGAATCTCCAAAAGAAACTCAACAAGAAAGAGGGAGACCGGGTATCGATTGACAAGAATTGGTAACTAACGGCTATCTTTAGCAGTGACATCCATGAACCCCATAACCTTAGGACACATCGACAGACGATTGGGTAAAAGCCTGCTCTACTGCTGGCTCATCCTGAGCAGCCTGATTGTCAAGGCTGACTCGGACCGATTTACTGCGTCTGTCTCCTCCCCTTCTGTAACGGTCGGTGACCAAATCCAAATCACGTTCACGGTGAATGGTTCGGCGAACGTGCGCAACTTCAAAGCACCGTCATTTTCCGACTTCAACGTGCTGATGGGTCCCAGCCAGTCGTCCAACGTCCAGATCATCAACGGCAGTTTCAGCCAATCCATTTCGTTCACCTACATCCTTGAAGCCGTCAAAGAGGGCAACTTTCGAATCGGTGGCGCCGAAGTTTTAGCTGGCAATGACAAATTAGTATCCAATGGAGTTACGGTCAACGTGGCTAAAGGCCGTCAGGGCGGAAATGCTGGCGGAGGTGGCGAATCAGGCGCGAGCAGTAAAAACGTTTTCTTGAAAGCCAGTATCGATAAATCCTCGGCGTACGAAGGCGAAGCCATGGTATTGACCTACCGTCTTTATACGCGTGTGACGTTGTTGAATTACTCCTTGAACAAACTCCCCAGCCTGAGTGGATTCTGGAGCCAGGAAATCGAGATGCCACAGCAGCCGGTATTCCACCAGGAGAATTTTGACGGGGTCAATTACCAGGTGGCTGAGTTGAAAAAGTTCGTGCTTTTCCCCCAACGGTCAGGAAGATTGGAAATCGACCCGATGCA
>CAYWDY010000114.1:0-7830 GCA_964455985.1 uncultured Flavobacteriales bacterium | reverse complement strand
CGGCTGGGGTCTTGCCTTGGCTTCTACCGGCGAAGGCGAAACCACCTCTGCTGACGGTAGCGGCGGTTCTACCTCCGTTAAGACGGCTAAATCTTCTACCTTCGGTGTCGATACCGACAACGCTGGTGGCAGCATCAACCTGAACTTCTACTTCTAATCGATCCCTATCGATTGAAAAACCCTGTAGCATCTGCTACAGGGTTTTTTGTTTTATAGCCCTTTATGACCTTGGTTCTATCCTGACACTTTTCGTATTCCACATCACCCAGTACCTGAACATACCTTTGAGATTAAACCCCGACGAACGAAGATGAAACATGGACGGAACCTCCTGAAAAAGCAGCAAAACACTACCTTTGCGGCCCATCATGAGAATCCGGCTGTTGTTCCTTTTCTTGGCCTTGGGTATCACAGCCCGTGCTCAGCGCATCACCGTGAGTGCGCGAAGTCCCATTTCCATCAGTGCCCGGTTCGGTCTGTTGACTAATAACCCCGACCTGAGTGCCAAGCTTTATTTAAAGAGCGACACTACGCAGTTCCGCGAGATTAATACCGGTTACATGGCTGCGCCCGAGTTGGACCTCAATATCGACTTGGTCCGATATAAGGCCATGAACATCGGAATACTCCTCTCGGCCATCGTAGCCCAACCCGGACTTCACGTAAAAGGCAGCGGAACCGACTACCTGGCCGGCGTGACCGACCTATACATGGCCAAAGGTACCCTTTGGTTTTCTTTCAACTCCAGCGGAGATCCCTATTCACTATTCAGTCTACCCTACCACGGCCAAGGAGAATCCGTCATTGGGATTACCGGGGCATTCAGTGAAACACGTGATATCAAACCGGCTTATCCGGCCACAGACAGCCTTGGTTTGGTAAACATCAACGGGAACACCTGTCGTTCTGTGGGTGTGGTATTCGGCTGGAACTGGCGGATCGGCCAGTCCGGATGGGTATTTGGCGTAAGCGGATCCCTGATGTGGTCTTTCAAAGACAATTACCTGATCAATTTTGAAACGGATGAAGAAGGAGCCTACCGTCCTGCGACGATGCCGTTCGCCCCGCGATTGATCACCGGTGGCTTCGGGTACCATTTTTAGGCAAGAACTCGCTTCCGTTTCGTCTTACCCGGTCGATTCAAATTCACATCGTCTGTTTTTTATTTCCCCTTAAAGGGCACACAGATATATAGGAAGATGATTCTGGAATAACGGAAAATGACCGGGGTGATCAATACGGCACTGGTCAACGCCATAGCCATTAATCGCCAAAAGTGGTTGAAAATTTCGCCGAATACGAGGTAGTAAAGCGCCACCAGCACCATCAACAGGCCCACCATCAGGATGTAGCTCACATAGGCGGCTCCAAAATAGAATCCCGGCTCCACACGGTTACTGCTGCCACAATGGGGGCAATGGGGATGCATCTCACCGATATGTTTCCAAGAGTATGGATTTGGATGCACAAAGACCTGATGTTTCCGACAAGCGGGGCATTTCATGGCAAGGATGGAAGGAAAAAGGGCAGTATATCGGAAGTCAGGGTTCATCATGCAAAGGTAGTAGAGCAAAGGCCGACTGATGATTTTTTCTGTTGATAATTGGAACCCATCATTAACCCCAATTAACACTTTTGAAGCAAACAAATTCGGTCATTTATAGTAAAATGAGATGTTTGATAATTATCACTTTTTAGCAGAGAAGTGCGTTGATTAACGCCTTTACAAGCTAAATTCAAACATTGGCTCAAAAGTCTTGTTTATTGACCATGTAATCCAATTGACAAAAATCTCCCTTTTAAGGGGCTTCGATATTCTACCTTTGATCATCCCAAACACTATCTAGTACTATGCGTTACCTCAACCTTGCGATTGTTGGTTTTCTCTTGTTTGCCGGTTTTACTAGCCAGGCTCAGATTGTTTTCAGTCAAGAATACGGCGGTGCAGCCGATGAAGACGGACGTTGGATGGAGCAGATGCCTGACTCCGGCTTCATCATGGTCGGTGGAACAGAAACCTATTCCATCGGGCAGAGTGACGTTTGGATGGTGCGTACGGACCTTTACGGAAACGTGTTGTGGTCTCGTTCTTACGGAACCACCCTATTCGACTTCGCCAATATGGTGAAACCGACACGCGACGGAGGATTCATTGTGACTGGATTCACGGCCGGCTCTTACGGTGATAACGACGCGTGGATTTTCAAAACCAACTCAACCGGCGGATTACAATGGTCCAAAGCCACCGCTGACACCGGCGCTCAGGAATTAGAAGCCATTGTGCAAACCACGGACGGCGGGTTCGCTGCCGTCGGAGTGGATTATTCGCCGACCACCAATTACTACGATATGTTGGTGATCCGGTATGATTCATTGGGAAATACTTTGTGGACTCAACATTTGGGCGGCGCTTCCTTTGAGTTGGGCAACTCCATTCAACAGACTCCTGACGGTGGATTCATCATCAACGGCATTTCCTACAGTTACGGACTCGCTGACGGCGATTACATCCTTTACAAATTAGATGCTAACGGTCAAGTTCAGTGGTATAAGAATTACTCGACGCCCGGACTCCAGGAATCTCACTATGTGCAGCTTACCCGTGACGGAGGTTACATCATGGTCGGCGATGCCGACGATTTGGCGAACACGTTAGGCCAGACGGACATCTGGGTCATCAAGACGAATTCCATTGGAGATACCTTGTGGACGAAAGTACTGGGCGGGTCTAAGAAAGACGGCGGTAAAACCATCGAACCGACGACCGACGGAGGATATATCATCGGCGGTATCACCCGTTCGTACGGATTGATCAATCCGAATTTCTACTTAGGTAAACTCGATAGCCTCGGGAACGTGGAATGGGAAAATACCAGCTACGGTTCTGCGTATCATGACCACGCCTATCGTGCCATCCAATGTTCCGATGGAGGCTATGCCAACTTCGGTTACTTCCGTAATGCATCGGCGATTCAAAACTATGCCTTGGTTAAAGTAGGTCCCGACGGCGGTGTCACCAAAGATGTCGCAATTGACAACTTTCTCGCGCCAAGTGTAAACATGTGTCGTGGTTTCGGAGTCCCGATATCCCTGCAAATCACCAATTACGGAGCCGTAAGCGAATCGAATATTCCCGTGAGTGTAACGGTCAGCAATGCAACTTCCACTACTACCATTAACGATACGCTGCGTGGAAGCATTGACCCTGCGGTGACCAGAACGCTCACATTCGCTCAGACAGTTGACTTCCTGCAAAACGGCAATTACACGCTGACCGCATCTATCCGTCACATTGCGAATGATATTTCCTATGTAAACGACACCAGTTACCTCACTGTCACAGTGGAAGATCCTGTCTCCAGCCCCATCACCAACGGTGCTGTGAGCTGTAATTCAGCACCTCTGCAATTGTCTGCTACAGCGTCAAGCCCTTCGGATTCGATTTTCTGGTACAATGCAGCCGGAACGATGGTCGGATCAGGATCGAATTTCATTACGGATACGTTAGCGACTACTACCACATTTTACGCGGAAAGTCAGCGGGGGAAAGGCTACCCTTGCGGTCCGGTGGATAACACGTTTGGTGCAGGATCAGCTACGTCGTTCGACGGTTATTTGCTTTTCGACACCCGTATTGCCTTCAAACTGGTTTCTGTCAAGGTTTATGCCGCTGTGACCGGCGTACGGATTATTGAACTGAGAAATTCCGCTGGCACAGTCATTCAATCAAAGACCGTCAATCTTCCCATAGGCTGGAGTCGTGTGTTTCTTAACTTCGATGTACCTCAAGCAACCGATTTACAATTGGGCTTAGGTACAGGAAGTCAACCGTTGTTCCGAAACACGTCCGGCGTAACTTTCCCGTATAGTGTTTCACGTGTGGTTGAAATTTACGGAGCCTACCCCAGCTTGTCGAGGTATTACTATTTCTACGATTGGAACATTTTCGTGCCTTACCAGCAATGTACAAGTGGACGAATTCCCGCTTTAGCTCAAATCGGTACGGGTGCTACCACGGCCTTCGACCGTTCACGTTGCGGAGCTGGGACGGTAACGTTGACTGCCAATTCAACTGACCCGTTGTCGTGGCACACCGCTTCGTCGGGCGGAGTTCAGGTGGGAAGCGGAAGCAGTTTCACTACGCCGGTATTAGCCACAAGCAATACATACTACCTGCAGGCAGGTACTTGTCCGAACCGTATCGCCGTGCAAGCGATCGTCAATAACGTTTCCGCAGCTCCTGTCACGACCGGTGGGAACAACTGCGGTCCAGGTCGTGTAACGTTGTCCGCGACTTCTACCGATCCTGTTACTTGGTATGATGCGCCGAGCAATGGAAATGCTTACGGCACTGGATTGGTATTCCAAACTCCTTATTTGAATTCAACGGCTACATTCTACGCGGTGGCAGGGACGACATGTCCTTCAGCAGCTGTCCCTGCAGTCGCTACCATCAATGCCGCTACCGCTCCGGTAGGCTTTGGTGCCTCCGCTTGCTCTCCTGCTTCGGTGACACTTTCTGCTCAATCGGTTGATCCTATTCAATGGTTCGCAGCCGCTACGGGAGGTTCTCCGTTGGCTAACGGGCCCGTCTTCACCACGCCGATTCTTGCAGCGACGACGACCTACTATGCACAAGCCCTGAACACCTGTCCCAGCGTACGCACGCCGGTTACAGCAACACTGATCAGTGTACCTGCTCCGTCAGGAACGGACGCCACTCATTGTGGCGCTGGAAGTGTAGTACTTTCCGCCACGGCCTTGGATCCCATCTCTTGGTGGACTGCTTCGACGGGAGGAACTCAAGTGGGTAGCGGATCTATTTTCACTACTCCGAATCTGACACAAACTACGGTCTATTACGCACAAGCTACCAATGGCGCATGCCGCAGCACGCGTACTCCGGTAACTGCTACTATTACAGTTACACCTCCTCCAGTGGCTACCGATGCAGGACGTTGCACACCGGGAACGGTTACCCTTACCGCCAGCAGTCCGGATCCCATCTTCTGGTATGATGCGGCAACAGGCGGCACACAAGTGGGTGCAGGTAACAGTTTCACCACGCCTTCTTTGAGCGTCACCACCACCTACTGGGTAGAGGCTGCTGCTGCGTGTCCCAGCGCTCGTGTTCCAGTTCAAGCCGTCATCTCGACTCCCGTGGGCTCACCTACTACATCCAACAGCAGTATCTGCGGTCCGGGGAACGCAACCTTATCCGGTACGCCTGCCAGTCCTCAAGACCTGATCAGTTGGTATGATGCACCGGTCGGCGGCAACCTGATTGGAACCGGTAACAGCATCACGGCTTCCGTTACAGGCACAACGACCTACTATGCTATCGCCGGCTTCGTCGGATGCCAAAGTGCTCCGGTGCCGTGCGTAATTACAGTAAATCCGCTTCCAGCAAGTCCTACTTCCAACGGTGATTCTCGCTGCGGTAGCGGCTCAATTACGCTTACGGCGAATTCCCCGTTACCAATCATCACCTGGTACGATGCCAATGGTAGTGTACTTAGCAACGGAGCTTCCTACACGGGTAATTTCACTTCAACTACGGTTGTTTATGTAGCGGCGAACGACGGCTTGTGTTACAGCCAACAGGTTCCTGTGACGGCTACGGTTAATACGCTTCCTAATGTCAACATCGGTCCGGATACGATCAGCGTGTTGAGCGGACAACAGGTTACCCTGAACGCGGGTGCCGGGTATATTGCATACTTGTGGAGCAACAACGCTACGGTTCAGTCCATCAACGTGGGAACGGCTGGAAACTACAGTGTGGTGGTCACGGATGCCAACGGCTGTACCGGTTCGGATCAGACGTATATCAACATCACCACGGGTATCAGCAACACCTTGGCACAAGCGGATATGACCGTTTATCCTAATCCGTCAAACGGTTTGGTACATGTCAAAGGACAATGGACCGGAGACCTGGTCATGCAAGTCATGGATCAGGTTGGCCAGTTGATTTCCGAAGAAACACAACGATTCAACGGTTCGTTCGATCACACCATACGTATCACCAACCAGCCTGCAGGATTCTACCTGTTGCGCCTGACCGGTGATGCAGGAAGCAGTACGTACCGACTGATTATCCAGTGATAGGTCGGAGCAAGGCTCCGCCATTATTCCGTTCTTTCTCAGGACAAGGGCTAATAACCTCCCTTGTCCTGTTTACATTGACACCCTAACCAACCATGTCACGATCTAATCCTATTTTGTTTTTCATCGCAGCGATGCTCGCGTTGAACTCAACAGCCCAAACCGTCACCTGGGAAAAACTATTTGTGAAGAAAAGTACCGATGCTTTCCGATCGGTCACAGAGGTTCCATCGGGCGGCTATATCGCGGCCGGTTATACTGCTGATTCATCTACGAGTGACACCAACGCTTTCGTGGTACGACTCCGACCCAACGGGGATACCCTATGGACACGCTCCATCAACGGGCCCAACAGCCGGAAAGACTTGTTCTATAAGGTCATAGTGAGCGGCAACGGTTTCGCGTTGTGCGGATACTCCAACAGTTTCGGAACTACGGAAGATGCCTATGTGGCATTTCTCGATGCGAACGGCAACCTCGTTTGGGAAAACACCTTTGGTACTACGGGAAGGGATCGCGCTCAGGAAATCGCGCAGACTGCGGACGGTGGCTATATCGTTGCAGGTTATGTAGCCCCTTCTGGAAATTACTCCGGATTCCTTTGGAAACTGGATGCGAACGGCGACTCGGTGTGGTCAAAAACGTACCGTTTCCCGGGCAGTTTTTACAGCGATTTCAACTCCGTCAAACCCTTGACGGACGGAGGGTTCATTGCTACCGGACAAGCCATAATCGGTTCCAATGCCGACGTCTTTCTGGCCAGAACCAATTCGTCCGGCGATACCTTATGGACACGCATGATCAGCTACTCGACCCCGAACAGCAACGATAACGGCGAATGTGTTATTTCCGTGAATGGCGGTTTTCTGATTTCGGGAGGAAGTGGCATCAGCACCAATGGCACTACGGACGGATATGTGTTGCGAACAGACACCTTTGGCATCAAACTGTGGGATAGGATTTATGGCGTACCCGATTCCCTAAATGATGATTTTCACCAGATCAGTCCCACGTTTGACGGCGGGTACATCTGCGCAGGAACCACACGTACCATTGGACCGGTGGACCCTAACATTTGGATCATGAAAATGAACAGTGCTGGAGATTCGTTATGGTCAAAGACCTTTGGCGGTGATAATCACGACCACGGTTATAGTGCCGTCCAGACCAGCGACAGTGGATTCATTGTTGCGGGCTACTCGAGCAGCTTCGGATTCAAGGCGGAAAATGCCTACGTGATTAAAACCGATGGAGCCGGAGATTTGGAAAACTACCTGACTTACGGGAAGGTGGATTCCGTCCTTGCTCCGATCAACGGAAGTTGTGTCAATAATCAAGAGCAAGTAGTCCTTTCGCTGCGCAATTTCGGGAGAGACACCCTGCAAAATGTCCCGGTATTCGTGGTGATCTCCAACGGAACTACCTCGCAGACCTACAATCATCTGTTTACAGGTCCTTTGTATCCCGCAGATGTCATGCGAGATACGCTTCCATTTCTTATTGACCTCGCTCCTTTCGGTTGCAGCTTTTCCATCAATGCCTACACCCAGGTACCCAACGACCTGATCCGTGATGACAATTCGACGACCGTTCAACTGCAAGTGACTCCCGCTCCCGAGGGAACGGGTGGTTCCGTCTGCGGATCAGGCAGCATCACCCTTTCTGCCACCAGCAGTTGCGGTGGGCAAATACTTTGGTTTGATTCACAGGGCTCTACCACAT
>CAYWDY010000113.1:6868-7843 GCA_964455985.1 uncultured Flavobacteriales bacterium | reverse complement strand
GTGGAGCGGTACGCTGGTCGGGGTACGGTCGTTTCGACTCCGCTCAACGACCAGGAGCAGGGTATATCGGTTGTTTCGACTCCGCTCAACGACCCGGAGCAGGGTAAATCGGTCGTTTCGACTCCGCTCAACGACCGTCCAGTATCTAACGAAACTATTTCCCTACCATACTCTCCGTATGATTATGCGCGACGACATTGTGCGGAAGCGCTGAACATCGGCGGCAAGCAAGTGCCGCGTGTCATCATCGATTTCAGTCATAAAGAAAAACTGACACACGCTTCGCTGTTTCCCGTCGGCTACCAATACTCCGTTCCTTCGGACAAATGGAACCTGACCGACCAAGCGTGTGATTTCATCTATACAGGAAACCGCGTATTGGACTTTGACATTCCGGGAACCTTAGGCGTGATCGTCAATTCCGATACGTTTGCGAACGGACCTGTGCCCGAACGGCATTACCCGCTCTTTTGTGCACAGGAGTATTTCCGGGCTACACACCGTTCTGCGGTGTTGAATTTTGTCGCTATCGATCGTGCAAGTCTCGATCACCCGGAATTCGATCTGTCGAAATTGGATGCTACCGTCGTTCTGCTTGCTGATACCATGCAGGAGCATGGCATGGCCGACGAACGGGACATGGTGGCGGAACTGATGCGCAGGGGTTGCGACCGTCCTGTCATCCTTAAGCGTAATTATGCCGGGATCAGTGCGGAACAATTGCAGCTTTTCGCGGCGACGGATTTCGGCGGACTCTTGCTGGACGGCATGGGTGACGGCGTGTGGATTAAAGCGCCAGGCATCGCGTCCGAAGCGGTGATCAACAGTACAGCCTTCGGCTTGTTACAAGCTACGCGTACACGCATTTCCAAAACCGAGTATATTTCTTGTCCGTCGTGCGGACGAACGCTTTTCGACCTACAGGAAACGACTGCAAAAATCAAAGCGGCCACCGCCCACCTCAAAGGCGTCAAA
>CAYWDY010000113.1:0-6858 GCA_964455985.1 uncultured Flavobacteriales bacterium | reverse complement strand
CTGTCCAGGCTGCGGGCGCACCACCAGCACCACCTTCCAGGAACTGGCCAAGCAGATCGACGATCACTTGCGCGCCCAGATGCCGGTCTGGCGGGCCCTGTACCCGGGGGTTGAAAACCTCAAGGTCGCGGTCATGGGTTGCATCGTCAACGGCCCCGGTGAAATGGCCGACGCCGATTACGGCTATGTCGGAACAGGTCCCGGCAAGATCACGTTGTACAAAGGACGCGAAGTGGTGAAACGAAATCTCGATGAATCGCATGCCGTCGATGAATTGATCGACCTCATCCGAGATCACGGCGACTGGGTGGAAAAGCAGTAATCATGGGAAAAAACAAATTGCGTCGTTTCGCCGAAAACGAAGAATTTCCGCATGTCTTCCAGCCGCGCATGATGTTTCCCATGCCGGATCATGAGTATAAAGGAAAATGGCAACCTGATTTCTTCCATAACGCGAATCCCCTGACGTTGGAATTAGGATGCGGACGCGCTGAATACACGGTCGGATTGAGTGCGCTGTATCCGAATCGGAATTTCATCGGCGTCGATTGGAAAGGAGCTCGGATCTGGCGCGGCGCCAAAACCACTTTTGACAACGGACAATCCAACGTCGCATTCCTCCGCATCATGATCGGAACGATCGAAGCTTTTTTCAGTCCGCAGGATGATGTTCGCGAAATCTGGATCACGTTTCCCGATCCTCAGCCCCGCGAAAGCCGAGAGCACAAGCGACTCACCTCGCCGTGGTTTCTGGATCGCTACCGCCGATTCGCTGCACCAGATGCCGTGATCAACCTGAAGACGGACAGCCGTCTCATGTACGATTACACGTTAAGTGTCATCCAAGAACAGGGGCTAGTCATCGAGCAAATGACCGATGACTTGTACGGTTCCGGGCATGTGGACGAAGTTCTTTCCATCAAAACCACCTACGAATCCATCTGGCTGAAAAAAGGCGCTAAGATCTGCTACGTACGTTTCCGCCTCCATGTTCCTGATCATGGAAAAACCATCGCTTGACCATTTCTTCGAGCAAGTCTATGCCGTGGTACGACTGATTCCTCGAGGTCGTGTCACGTCTTACGGCGCTATTGCAAAATATTTGGGAACGGCACGCTCTTCGCGCATGGTGGGCTGGGCGATGAACGGCTCTCATTCCGTGAAACCGTATGTTCCTGCACACCGTGTCGTGAACCGGAACGGACTCTTGACAGGCAAACACCACTTTGCGACCGAAACCGCGATGCAGGAGCAATTGACAGCCGAAGGCGTGCAGGTAATAGATGACCAGGTGGTAGATTTCAAGAAACTGTTCTGGGACCCCGGCAAAGAGCTCACGCTGTGATGGCATATTCATCGCGTCGCGTATCTTCGTCACGCACGATGAATTCCCGCAAACGCATACTGGTGGCTCCTCTGGACTGGGGCCTGGGTCACGCCACCCGTTGTATCCCGCTGATACGGCGGTGGGTGAGTGAAGGGCATGAAGTCGTACTCGCGGGAGAAGGTCGCACCGCCGCCTTGTTGCAATCGTATTTTCCGGAATTACGATGCTTGGACTTACCCGGTTATCGAATGCGTTTCGATTCCATCGGTTCCGTTTTTCTTCAACTTCCTAAATTCCTCGCCGCCATCCGTCAAGAGCACGCTTGGTTAAAACGTGTTCAGCAGCAAGAGACATTCGATGAGATCATTTCCGACAACCGTTACGGCTTACACCACGCGGATACCCGATGTATCCTCATCACCCATCAACTGTACGTGAAAGCCCCTCGTGGCTTACGCCGTCTGGAAGGTCTTCTCCACCGAACCATCATGCGGTGGATCAAACGCTTTGACGAATGCTGGGTGCCGGACATGAAAGGCGTGCTTTCTCTTTCGGGTGACCTGTCGCAGCTGCATCCTCCCCCGAAGCATGTTCGTTTCATCGGTCCGCTGTCGAGACTTCAACCCGATCAATCAACGTCATCTACGATTCCTGCTTACGATCACGTCATCATGATCAGCGGTCCGGAGCCGTATCGCAGCCTGCTGCAGCAGCGGATATTGGAGCGGCTCTGTCATTCCGGACAAAAGACTATCGTGATTTGCGGGACACCTGAACAACCCTTCGATGTGGAAGAAAAAGAAGTGCGTCGCGTATCGCATCTCGACGATGACGCCTTGGTGGCGGTTTTACAAAACGCGAAACACATCACGTGCAGTGCGGGATACAGTACGTTGATGGACCTACGGGCGTTGGGTCAGACGGCGACGTTGATTCCAACACCGGGGCAACCTGAGCAACGGTACCTGGCGCAGCGCATGCACGAACGGTTCGGTTGGCCAGTGCGGGAACTTTCCGATATTGGCGTTGATTCGATACACTGAAAAAGCAATGTCCCGTTCCATACAGGATAAGTACACCGCCAGGCACCAATTCTACTTGGCGCTAGCGGCTGTCTTGATAGGAGCCATCTCAGGAAGCGCAGCCCTGCTGTTGCGCAGCATCACTCGTCGTGTCGAGCACTTTGCAGACCGACTTTCGCACCTCGCACCTTTCGAATGGCTCACTTACGGCTTTCCATTCCTGGGTATCGTACTGACCGTTATGTATATCCGTTTCCTGCGCCGAGGAAAAAGAGGAGATAGTCTTCCACACATTGTGACGGAAGCAACCCAGGGTTCGGGAAACGTGGATACGGAGAATTGTTATTCGCCTATGATCACCAGCGCCCTTACCGTAGGCCTGGGAGGATCGGTCGGGTTGGAAGCTCCGGTGGCATCGACAGGAGCCGGATGGGGCTCATTGCTGGCGCGGGTCATGGGTTATTCGGAGCATGACCGTGTGCTGCTGCTGGCGTGTGGAGCAGCGGCCGGTATTACTGCTATTTTCAATAGTCCGCTCGCCGGATTGTTCTTCGCGCTGGAAGTCATTTTGGTTGAGTGGTCTATGTTGGCGTTTCTTCCGCTGATGGTTGCTTGCGGTACGGCCGCAGTCATCGCCTCGAAGGCGGGTATTCAACCGCTATTTTATATGTCAAGCCATACCACCGGGCTGGGTGAGTTGCTTGGCTTTATGGTGCTCGGTATGATTTGCGCCTTGACCGGCTTTTACACGTCTCGTGTGGTTCGTACGGTAGAGCAGATCCCAATGCGGTTTCAGTGGAGACCTTGGACAAGCGCCGGTATCGGTGGCGTATTGCTTTGCGTATTGATTGTTCTTTTCCCCTCGCTTTACGGAGAAGGCTACGACGACGTGCAAGGTCTGCTGGAAGGAAATACATCGTCGTTCAACAGTCGATTGGTTTTATCATCGTCACCGTCGATCGTACTGCTTATTGCCGCGAGTCTGATTGTGAAACCGATAGCTGCCGGTTTGACGGTCGGCGCCGGTGGAAACGGCGGAATCTTCGCACCGGCACTGTACACCGGATCAACACTGGGGTATTTGTTCGGAATGCTCTGGACCCAAACGACCGGCTATTCCACGCCAATCGCCACGTTCATGTTGGCCGGTATGGCCGGTGTGCTTGCGGCCATCTTACACGCGCCACTCACGGCTATCTTTCTGGCGGTGGAAATCAGCGGGCAATTCAACTTACTGCTTCCGCTGATCATCGTGACGGTGATTTCCTTGTTGCTTTCCAAATACATTGAGCCCTCTTCCTTGTATTCCGGCGAAAGAAAGCGAAGCTGATTAGCGCGTACTGACTACGATTTCCGGCGTGGTTACCGTATTACTCTGATGGAGTGCGCGGTCCCAGATGAAAATATCATACTTGAGCGTATCCAGCGTCAGCGCCGGAGGCAAGGTAAGTTCGCGCTGGATATCTCCTTTGAGGGCTTTGATGGCGCCTTCGGGTGTCATATAAGGCAAGCGGGCGTCCACGTTGGTGGTATCCTGTATCCATGAACCATCCCGGCGAATCCAGGTCTTGACGATGTAATTGTTGTAATACGGACTGGCCGGATCATCAAATTGCGGTTGATTTCTACCGGATTCTCTGGGGTAATAGCCGATATCACCGTCACCGTCGGTGAAGGACATAGTTATGAACACTTTTTCGTCGTACCCGGAAGCATCTTGCGTCACTCCGATTGTTTTGAAAGCGATGATCGGTTCCAACGGATACTCCACGGGTTTCTTGCAGGTAGTGAATACCAGCAGGGTAATGGCTCCGAGCAGAAAACGACGCATGGGATGTTGGTTAGTTGAATCCCGGACCGGTATCGGAAGCGGAAACAACGCCTAAATTTACAAAAGTTCAGACGAAAAACAGATGATATATGGCGGTGATTCTTCCTGTTAACGGCATATCCCCTAAGCTGGGCGAAGACTGTTTTGTGGCCGAAAATGCCACTTTGGTGGGCGATATCGTCACCGGTGACCGCTGCAGCTTCTGGTTCAATGCGGTTGTTCGAGGCGATGTGAACTCCATCCGAATCGGGAATAAGGTCAACATCCAGGACGGAGCGGTGATACACTGCACGTACCAGAAAGCGAGTACGACCATCGGCGACAACTGCAGCATCGGGCATAATGCTATCGTACATGGCTGTACGTTGCAGAATAATGTGCTCATCGGCATGGGGGCAATCGTAATGGACCACGTGGTGGTAGAGCCATTCAGTATCGTAGCGGCAGGATCCGTAGTGTTGGAAAATACCATTATCGAATCCGGACATATCTACGCCGGATCACCCGCACGTAAAATCAAACCGATCAGCGAGGCCCAACGGGAACTGCTGGAGCAATTGCCGGACCGTTACATCATGTACAGCGAATGGTTTACGTGATTTCCGGTGTTGATTATTTTCAGATACTCTTGTCCTGTCGTAAGCGACCCCTTGTTTATTTTGTCTTCGAATAATTCCTCATGTCCAACCGCGCTACTTCCGCTGCTTCCCGTCCGATCGGAATCTTTGATTCAGGCATTGGAGGCCTGACCGTTGCCAACGCCATTCAACAGGCATTGCCCTACGAATCGCTTATCTATTTCGGCGATACCGCACACCTTCCCTACGGCGACAAGTCACTGGATTCGATCAAATATTACTCCATCCGCATCGCCCAATTCCTGTTGCATCAGCAGTGCAAGATGATTGTCATCGCGTGCAATACGGCATCTTCTTTCGCCTATGAAACGGTGAAAGATTTTGTCGGGGGTCAGGTACCGGTGGTGAATGTGATTGATCCTGTCGTCGATCATGTCACACGTTCAAAAAAACGACGTAAGATCGGAGTCATCGGCACCAAGGGAACGATCAAGAGCGACATCTATGCCAAAAAGATCCATGCCCTAAAAAAGGAATTGGAAGTAGCCTCGTTGGCTACTCCACTGTTGGCACCCATGATCGAAGAGGGATTCTTTAACAACAAGATCAGCCGAACGGTGATCGCTTCTTATCTGGACAGCAGAAAGCTGGCGAAGATCGACTCGTTGATTTTGGCATGTACGCACTACCCGTTGATCAAGCAGGAAGTAAGTGATTATTACGACACCGATGTGGAGATCGTGGATTCTGCCGGTGTGGTAGCTGACTATGTGGCCAAAACCTTGAAGTCGAAAAAAATGTTGGCTACGAAACGCAAGCCGGTGCATCGTTTTTATGTTTCCGATTTCACAAAATCATTCGAAGAAAGCACGAAGTACTTTTTCAAGAACAAGATTCACTTGGAGAAGAAAGATTTGTGGATGTGAGGAGGATGCGGAAGTGCGCTCGCCTCGGCTTCGTTTGAGTACGCACCCCTCTGATTCGTTTGAGTACGCACCCCTCGACTTCGCTCGGGGTGCGGTTTTGTAAATAGTGTTTGTTTGAGATACGCTCCCCGAGCGGAACTTGTCCCGCAGAATTGCGGGAGTCGAGGGGAGCGGATGTCATATCCACTATACATATGCTAATTGTACCGAATTGCGCAGATGAATTGCATCAAGCAATAACGTTTACTTCTGCTTGCGCGTCGGCTTCTTTGACGGCTGCAAAGTCGGAGATGGAGGTGTTGGCGAGGGTGATGGAGGTGTTGGCGAGGGTGATGAAGTACCTTGGCTGGGACGTGCCGCATTTCCCTGATTTCCTTTTGATGAATTCTGTTCCGACCCGGATGATGATCCGCTATTGGATTCACTACCGGTAGGGCTCCCATCCTCATTGAAGGGTAGTGACACAACGAACCACAACGCCTTACCAATAGCAGCAAACCATTGTCCTGTACCCTTGCCGTATCCCGCCCACGCATCATGCACTTTTATCCGGTGAACTCGGTTGGCGTATCCCCTATTGTAATTATCGTTGCCAGCGGTATCCGGGCATGGGAAATTGAATTTTTTCCTAGATGGTCTTATTGATGCACAGACTATAGTCGGTATAAAACCGACTAGTGGTGTAATAATAAGCGTAGTCACTCGCATCTTATTCTTCAAGTTATCCGTTGCGTAATTATAATTCGCATCTACCACTCCCTGCTCATAATCCATCACGGGAGGGCATGGAGTTAACCCTGAAGGCAAACTGTCTCTGAACGAAATTGTCACGCTATCGGCATAATGAACACCCAAGGCCTCACTGATGCGAAGGCGGACTGGCACACTGTCTCCTTGTAGGATATAAACGATAGTTCCATTTTCAAAACCGCGGTTATTCGATTCAATACGATCCCCGTTTTTTAAAACAATTACATCCTGAGCATAAACGAATCTTGATGCGAGTAAAATAATTACGAAAAAAAGCAGCCCTCTAATTTTCATGTCTTTAAGGTGATGGCAACAAATGCTATGGAAGATACATTAATTCAACTGAGCTATCAGCAGTTCAGTTGACAGCCATCAATCCCATCCGAGTCGCTACTTCCGGAAGGCATAATAAGTAGTTATAGTA
>CAYWDY010000112.1:835-7860 GCA_964455985.1 uncultured Flavobacteriales bacterium | reverse complement strand
GCGCGCCATTGATGTACGAGAACTCACTTTCTTTCGCTCAAAAGTTGGATCAGGATGACCCGTTACGTGGTTTTCGGGATCGGTTCTATTTTCCTCAGATCAACGGACAAGATGCCCTTTATTTTACGGGTAACTCGCTGGGACTCCAGCCGAAGACCACCCAGCATTATGTCTTGAATGAACTTGAAGATTGGGCTTCCTTGGGCGTCGAAGGTCATTTCGAGTCGCGGATGCCTTGGTTTCGTTATCAGGATTTTCTAACCGACCAGATTGCGGAACTGCTGGGGGCTAAGCCGGTCGAAGTGGTATCGATGAATTCCCTGACCACCAACCTCCATTTGTTGATGGTCTCGTTCTATCGGCCGACTCAACAGCGCTACAAGATTCTCTGTGAATACGATGCCTTTCCGTCTGACCTCTATGCGGTTCAGTCCCAAGCTGCTTTTCATGGGTTTGACCCTGAAAAGGCAGTGGTGCTGCTCAAGCCTCGAGAAGGTGAGTACACCCTAAGGCAGGAGGATGTGCTTTCTGCGATCAAAGAACACGGCGACCAGCTGGCTACTGTGATGTTGGGGGCGGTGAATTACTACACCGGTCAGTATTTCGACCTACGAGCCATTTCGGAGGCAGCTCATCGGGAAGGCGCAACAGTCGGATTCAATCTGGCGCACGCCGCCGGAAATGTCGAACTGAATCTTCACGAGGACCATGTCGATTACGCCTGTTTTTGCAGTTATAAATACCTGAATGCCGGCCCTGGAGGGGTCTCCGGTATTTTCGTCCACGAGCGATTTGCAGATGATGCCGATCTTCCCCGTCTGGCGGGATGGTGGGGCAATGATCCGGATACCCGTTTTACCATGCCCCGTCACTTCGTTCCGGCTCGGGGTGCACGCAGCTGGCAGCAGAGTAATGCTCCGGTTCTAAGTATGGCTGCGTTGAAGGCGTCACTGGATATTTTTTCTGATGCGGGCATGATGAAACCCCTTCGGCAAAAGAGCGAACGGCTGACCGGTTATCTGGAATTCATACTTCGTGAGTTGGAATCCACCCTTCGCGAACCGATGATCCGCATCATCACGCCAGAAGATCCTGAGCGTCGTGGCTGCCAATTATCGTTGGTTTTAGCCCGGAATGGTAAAGAGATTTTTCGTCAGCTGACATCAGCTGGTGTCATAGCAGATTGGCGCGAACCGGATGTACTCCGTCTGGCACCCGTGCCGCTGTATAATTCGTTTGAGGACATCAGTCGGTTCGGAGCTATCCTGCGCCACATTCTTACGGACTGATCGTAGTAATTAAACATCGAGAAAGGGTAATCATGTCAACCAAGAAGCAAATCACCATCATGGGCTCCGGACTAATCGGCAGCCTGTTGTCCATATATCTGGTTCGCCGCGGATACGAAGTCACCTTGTACGAACGCAGACCTGATATGCGTCAGTCCAATATCCCAGCCGGTCGCTCTATCAATTTGGCCTTATCGGATCGTGGTTGGCGAGGACTGGAAGGTGTAGGGATCGCGGACGATATCCGTCGTATCGGAATTCCCATGTCGGGCAGGATGATGCATAGTGTAAAAGGGGATTTGACCTACCAGAAATACGGCGATGGGGAGCAAGCCATTTTTGCCATCTCACGCGGTATACTCAATCAGGAGTTGATGACATTGGCCGAGAAAAGCGGTGTGAAGATTCATGTCAATCACCGTTGCCTGCAAGTCGACCTGGAGAAAAAGGAAGCTGTGGTAGAAGACGGCTCAACGGGTAAGACTACCCGGATCGCCACCGATTTGATGTTTGGCGCAGACGGTGCTTTTTCTGCCGCCCGACTCGCCATGCAATTGTCTACGGATCGTTTTCAATATTCCCAGCATTACATTGAGCACTCCTACAAAGAGTTAGTCATTCCTCCCGGACCAGGAGGTGAATTCCTGCTGGATAAAAACGCATTGCACATCTGGCCCAGAGGCGGTTACATGATGATTGCTTTGCCCAATCTCGACGGAAG
Organism: uncultured Flavobacteriales bacterium; assembly: GCA_964455985.1. GTDB lineage: Bacteria > Bacteroidota > Bacteroidia > AKYH767-A > 2013-40CM-41-45 > Pollutiaquabacter. Next base: position 5,850 of record CAYWDY010000112.1, on the reverse strand, counting down.
TTTCACCTGCACGCTTTTCTTTCCCTTGGAAGGCAGGACATCCTTCCAGACGCTGACTTCGAAAGCGGCTGTAAAGTTTTTCTTTGAAGAGAATTTTCCGGATGCCGTTCCGCTGATGCCGACGTTGCTGGATGATTTCTTCGCTAATCCTACCGGATCCTTGGTGACTGTCAAGTGTTTTCCCTGGACCTACAAAGATCATATGTGTCTGATCGGAGATGCAGCCCATGCCATCGTGCCCTTTTATGGACAAGGCATGAACTGCGGTTTCGAAGATTGTACTGTGTTGAATCAGTTGCTGGATACCTACCAGGATGATTGGGGTAAGGTATTGCCAGCCTTTGAACGACTTCGTAAGCCCAACGCGGATGCGATTGCTGAATTGGCGCTTCTGAATTTCATCGAGATGCGTGATAAGGTGGGGCAGCCGGCGTTTTTACTGCAAAAAAAGATTGAAGCACGCATCCACGACCGTCATCCCAGCAAGTGGTTGCCGTTGTATTCCCAGGTGACATTTTCGGATATTCCTTATGCAGTAGCCCTGGCCAACGGCATGAAACAGGAGTCCATCATGCGAAAAATCATGTCCTTGCCAGGCATCGAAGACCGTTGGGACTCTCCCGAAGTGGAGCAGATGATCCTTGAAATGATCGGCTAAGTAAGGAACGGATTGTCGAATCGTTCAGCACCAATGGTAGTCTGAGGGCCATGGCCCGAATATACTTTTACCTCATCGGGTAGAACCAATAGCCGTGTTCGTATAGACTGCATCAGTACGTCATAATCTCCTCCCGGTAAGTCGGTACGTCCAATGCTTCCGGCAAAGAGTACGTCTCCTGAAAAGATGGTGCGTTGAGATTCTTCGTAGAAGGCTACATGTCCTGGGCAATGTCCCGGAACAAAGAGAACGTGGAGTTTGCTTTGGCCGAAAGTAATGACATCGCCTTCGTCAAGCAGCTGTTCGGGATCCGGCGACGGTTCGGGACGGATTCCCCACATTTCTCCATACACCGGAGCGCTGCGCAAAAGATTTACGTCATAGGTATGAAGTCGGGGGGACAGGTTCCAAACCCGATGGACAAAAGCGTTTCCAAGCATGTGGTCCAAGTGGGCATGTGTGTTTAGCAATTCCACCGGGGTTAGTCCATTCGACACGATATACTGGCGGAGCTCTTCTTGCTCCTCTCGTGTGTAGCAGCCCGGGTCAATGATGACGCATTGGCCGGATGAGTCGGACACCACGAAGGTGTTTTCGCTGAAAGGGTTGAATTCGAACGCTTTTACGGAGAGCATGATAACCACAAAGGTAATCCGAATACCCTGCCGTTCGTCTTTCCATTTCTACTATGTTTCAGTACCTTAGCCCATAAGGTCCTGCAGCGATCCAACATGCCATTTTTTCGGAAACTTTTCCTCCTCATTTCCTTCGGTGTATCGACGTTGGTCGCACATGCCCAGTTCTACAACGGGTATCAAATGCAATTCGGAAAAAACCGTGTCCAGTACGATGACAATCGATTCTGGTCTTTCATGCGGTTTCCTCGGTATGAAACATACTATTATGTAGGTGGCAGCGAATTGGCGGCATATGTGGGCCGAGTAGCAGAGGGTGAAATCCAATCGGCGGAAAAACTGTTGGACTACAAATTGGACGGCCGGTTGCAATTCATCATCTACAACAAGCTTAGCGAAGCCAAGCAGACCAATGTCGGATTGGAAACAGAAGAGGCCGTCAACAATAACATCGGCGGTGTAACCCGTATCGTGGGCAACAAAGTGTTCCTTTACTTCGACGGCGACCACACCCGGTTGATCCAGCAGGTGCGCTCCGGTATAGCGCGTGTCTTGATTGATCAGATCATGTACGGTGGAGACCTTAAGGACCGGATTCAGAATTCAGCTCTACTCATGTTACCTGACTGGTACATTCAAGGTTTGGTTTCCTACTTGTCCCGCCCGTGGGATGCTGAATTGGACAATCGTGTCAGAGACGGCGTAGCGTCGGGACGTTTTCTGAAATTCAATCGGCTTACCGGCGATGATGCTCTTTCTGCGGGACATGTATTCTGGAAATACATCGTGGATACTTATTCATCTACGTCCATTTCCAACCTGTTGTACATGACCAGGATAAACAGGAATGTAGAAAGCGGTTTCAATTACGTACTTGGGTTGACCATGAAGGAATTGACGATCAATTTCAACGAATGGTTGAAAATCCAATACGGCAGTGCCTCGGCCGGTCGTGATTCAATGATCACGGATTTGGTACTGAAGCGGTCGCGAACAAACCGAATGTACACCCAATTGCATGTAAGTCCCGACGGACGCAAGGCGGTTTACGTCGTCAATAACCTCGGCAGATACAAGGTCATGTTGACTGATTTGGAGAAGAAGCGGACGCGGTGCCTGTTGCGCGGCGGTTACCGTTCCTACGCTCGTGAAACGGATGTTTCCTTCCCTGCTCTGGCTTGGCATCCCACGGGACAGCTGGTAGGCATCATTCGGGAGCGAAAAGGCTTCCTTTGGCTTGGAACCTATACTCTTGACAGCAAAGAATTCCGGGAAGGCAAGCTTTTCAATTTTGAAAAGGTGCTTGATTTTTCCTATTCGGATGATGGACAGACCATCGTTGTCTCTGGCGTGCAAAAGGGGCAAAGCGACATTTTTGTCTACAATCTTCGTACGAGGACGTACGATCAGATCACCAAAGATATTTTCGATGACTTGCAGCCTCGTTTCATTCGCAACTCAACGGGTATTGTTTTCTCCTCGAACCGCACCAATGATACGTTAGGCTTGGATTTCAAGGATGCTTTTCCGTCTGCCGATGATTTCGACATCTTTTACCATGATTATGCCGGGAGGTCCACTGTGCTCAAACGCATCACGAACACGCCGGGTGTACGCGAATGGCAGCCTATTCCTTATGATTCCCTCAACATATCCTACCTGAGCGATGCCAACGGCATTGCCAACCGGTATGCAGCGGGAATCGACAGTGTGTTAAGTGCTGTGGATACGGTTGAGCATTACCGCATGATCGTAAATACCTATCCGCAAACCGACCGCGCACGGGGTATCCAATGGCAGGACATCAACTCCCGAAAGAATTTTTTGGCGGAGATGGTGTACAGTGGAGGTCGCATGCAGCTGATGGTCCGCCGTAAGTTGCCGGTGGCCACGGATCGATCCGCGCCACTCCCGGTCATGTATCGCACGGAAGTGAAAACCATTGACGGTAGCACGCCGACACCGGTCGCTGCTACCCCGACTTACGAGTCGGATGCTGCAGTAACGGATACTACCGGGTTATATAACTATTCTTTCCAGAGTGACTTCCCGGATATACCCATTCCTGCGCCTGAGTCACCTTCAGCCGTTTCTTCCGGAGTAGACTTCGGAGTGACCCCGGGGGCTTCTGCTTCTGTAAAAAGTCAAACTTCTTCCGTTATACTCCCTAAGGCGAGAAACTACGAAACGGCTTTCTCTTCCAGCTACTTCGTATCTCAGTTGGATAATTCCTTCATGAATCAATCCTATCAGTTGTTCACGGGTGGAGGTGCTTATTTCAATCCCGGACTGAACGGTTTCTTCAAACTTGGCATTCGTGATGTATTGGAGGATTATCGCATTACGGGAGGTTTCCGTTTGTCGGGAGACTTGAACAGTAACGAGTACTTTCTCAGCTACGAGAACCTGAAGAAGCGCGTGGACAAACAGCTTGTATTCTACAGGCAGTCCGTGATTGCTTCCATTGATCCCTTCTACGGTTCAAAGCAGCACTCCCACGAAGTACGCGGTTACCTGAAGTGGCCCTTCAGCGATGTGTCCTCGTTACGCGGTTCGTTGTCGTACCGCAACGATCGATTTATCGTTCTGTCCACGGACTATCCATCCTTGCGTTATCCTAATCAGTATCTCCATTGGGGTAGCGGTCGTTTGGAATATGTTTTCGATAACACCATTCCGCTCGGCCTGAACCTCTACCACGGAACCCGTTTGAAGGTCTTCGGTGAATATTACCGTCAGCTTGATACGAAGGTTAGTGGCATGGCCATCCTGGGCGCGGATGTGCGACGTTATCAGCAGATATACCGAGAAATAATCTGGGCGAATCGCTTCGCGGCAGGAACCTCTTTCGGTGAGGAGTTGACCATATTCTATTTGGGATCCACTGATAATTGGGTTGCGCCCCGTTTCAATCCCAACACTTCCATTGACTATTCCCGTAATTATTATTTCCAGGCCTTGGCGACTAACCTGCGCGGTTTTGACCAGAACATCCGCAACGGTAACTCCTTCGCGTTGATCAATTCAGAACTGCGCGTACCTGTATTCCGTTTCCTGATAAACGGTCCGATCCGTTCGGATTTCATCCGGAATTTCCAAGTGGTTGGATTCGGAGACTTGGGTACGGCATGGACCGGATGGTCTCCTTATGCCACGGATAATCCCTTGAACAATCAAACCATTGTCAGCCAACCGTTCGTGATCACCCTGACGCAGCAGAAGGATCCTATTGTAGGGGGCTATGGATTCGGATTCCGCAGTCGATTATTGGGATATTTCTTGCGTGCGGACTGGGCATGGGGAATCGAAGATCGCGTCAACAAGGGAAGTAAATTCTATTTTTCACTAGGACTTGATTTCTAGTCGTCATACAGCATCTATGAAAGAAGAAATAAAAAATCTCGCTGCTGCCATGTGTCAGCAAGTGATCGCTTACCGTCGGCATCTGCATGCCCATCCGGAGTTATCGTTCCATGAATTCGAAACCCAGAAATTCGTGGAGCAGCAATTGGATGCGATAGGGATTACCGCACATAAGCGCATGGCCAATACGGGAGTCGTAGCGCTGATTGAAGGCCGCAATCCCGGACAAAAAACCGTAGCTCTTCGAGCGGATATGGATGCCTTGCCCATCCAGGAATCGAATGCGGTGGACTATTGCTCAACGGTGCCGGGTGTGATGCACGCGTGCGGTCACGATGTACACACGTCATCGTTGCTAG
>CAYWDY010000112.1:0-825 GCA_964455985.1 uncultured Flavobacteriales bacterium | reverse complement strand
GCGTGGCTGGTATCCTGCATAATCTTCGCGATCGATTTCAGGGTACGGTAAAATTGATTTTTCAGCCCGGCGAAGAGCTCATACCGGGTGGCGCCTCGATCATGATTAAGGAAGGTGTATTGAAGAACCCAGCGCCGCAGTCTGTACTTGGGCAGCATGTGATGCCTCAGCTGCCGGTAGGTAAAATCGGATTTAGAAGAGGGCTTTATATGGCTAGCGCGGATGAGATATACATGAAAGTCCGCGGCAAGGGTGGACATGCAGCCATGCCTCACACATTCATCGATCCCGTGATGATGACGGCTCAAATCCTGGTCAGTTTGCAACAGGTGGTCAGTCGTCGGGCAAAACCTTCCATTCCCAGTGTGCTTTCTTTTGGTAAGGTCTTGGCGCACGGCGCCACGAATATCATTCCCGACAGCGTAGTCGTGGAGGGTACATTTCGCACTATGGACGAAGCGTGGAGGGCTGAGGCGCATGGACACATCGAGAAGATCGCTAAGACCGTAGCTGAAAGTATGGGAGGTTCCTGCGAGATTGAGATTCGCAAGGGTTATCCGTTTCTGGTAAACGATGAGCCGCTTACCGATCGGGCCCGGAAATGGGCAGAAGACTATATGGGTGTCGAAAATATAGAGGACTTGGATATCTGGATGGCGGCCGAGGATTTCGCCTATTACTCGCAAAACGCCCCGGCATGTTTCTATCGCTTAGGTGTCAGGAATGAACAACGGGGAATTACTTCTTCCGTGCACACGCCCACGTTTGATATCGATGAGTCGGCTCTTGAAATCGGCATGGGGCTGATGAGCTGGCTAGCTATAC
>CAYWDY010000111.1:7544-7904 GCA_964455985.1 uncultured Flavobacteriales bacterium | reverse complement strand
TACGCTTCCGTTCGATTGGACATCCGTCGTATCGGACAAATCAAGGACGGAGAGAATGTCGTGGGTAACCGCACCAAAGTCAAGATCGTCAAGAATAAATTGGCACCTCCTTTCCGTACCGCGGAGTTCGATATCCTTTACGGAGAAGGAATCTCCAAAGTAGGGGAGATCGTTGACCTGGGTGTGGACAAAGGAATCATCCGTAAATCGGGATCTTGGTTCAGCTACGGCGACACGAAGCTGGCACAGGGTCGGGATTCGGTGAAGCAATTATTGTTGGACAATCCGGAGCTGGCCGAAGAATTAGAAACCAAGATTCGCGCTGCGATGCAAGACGTTGCCGCCGAAACAGAAGAATAA
>CAYWDY010000111.1:5210-7534 GCA_964455985.1 uncultured Flavobacteriales bacterium | reverse complement strand
GGTTTGTCGTAGGGGTTTTTCTCCGGATTTGCCCTAATTTCGGGCTGCAGGAACACTGCAGCCCTTTTTTATGCGATTTCGCTTTTCCTTAAGTATTCTAAGCCTTGCGCTTGCGCTGGTAGCTTGTACATCCTCCCCTAAGAAAGAGGAAACAACATCCGAGACTACGGATACTACCCGCTTGGAATACCGACTCAAGCTCATGAACGACCGGATCGATGCTGATCCGAATGATCCCAAATTGTATGCCTCCCGTGCGTTGATCAACAATGCTCGCGGTGTATTGCCGGCTGCCATTCGTGATATTCAAAAGGCGATTGAACTGGATTCCACCCAAGAGGATTATTATCTGCTGCTGGGTGATTTCGCATTTCGGGCCCTGCAAGTCAAGGAGTCCGTGGAAGCCTTCCGTAAATGCCTCGCTTTGAATCCGACCAACCGGGAGGCCAATCTGAAATTCGCCGAGCTTAATCTCTACCTGAAAGCCTATCCGGATGCATTGAAGTATGCCAACGACGCATTAGCACTGGATGACCGGCAAGCCAAACCCTATTTCATCAAGGGGTTTGTCTATCAGGAAACGAAAGACACGGCACGCGCGATATCCAGCTTCCAGACGGTGGTGGAATTGGATCCGGGTTATTACGACGCCTACATCCAGTTGGGCAATATCTTCAGCAAACGAAATAACCCCTTGGCCGCGCAGTATTACACGAATGCGCTCCGTGTTCGTCCTTCCAGCACGGAAGCGTTGTACAACCGCGGCTTGTTTCTTCAGAATGTGGGGAAGCTGGATCTGGCTGAAAAGGATTATCAAGCTATCCTGACCATGAATCCGAATTATCCGGACGCCAGTTTCAACCTGGGTTATATCCAACTGGTTTTACGTAATGATCCGAAATCCGCTATCCCGTATTTCACCGATGCGATCCGTTCTAATCCGGATTACGCCGAGGCTTTTTACAACCGGGGTATGGCCTATCGACTGACAGGCGATAATTCATCTGCCCGAAAGGATTTTCTGAAAGCGTTATCCATTTTTCCTTCCTATACCATGGCGCAGGAAAGGCTGAAGGAAATTGGAGTGAAGTGAGCATTCAGCCCATTTGAATACCAGCCTCAGCCTTTTCATTGGCATTACTCGTTCTTATTCTAGTCTTGAGGCAGTTGGGAAATAAAAAAAAGCTGTCTCGAGGGAGACAGCTTTTTTTATGTTATAGGGGAAACGCTTATTTCACCTGGTTCACGACGGCTGTAAAAGCCTCCGGATGATTCATGGCGAGGTCGGCTAAGGTCTTGCGGTTAAGGTCAAGGCCTTTAGCGTGAATCTTACCCATGAGTTCGGAGTAGCTCATGCCGTGCTGACGGGCACCGGCGTTGATACGCTGGATCCACAAAGCGCGGAAGTCACGCTTCTTGGCGCGACGATCGCGGTAAGCGTACTGAAGTCCTTTTTCTACGGTGTTTTTGGCAACGGTCCAAACGTTACCTCTCGCTCCGAAATACCCTTTGGCGAGTTGGAGCACCTTTTTGCGGCGTGCTCGGGAAGCGACGTGATTGACTGAACGTGGCATTGTTTTTTCGGTTTTTGACGGGAGCGCCCCGATGATGGGGTCTTTTAGCTCTTTGTCTGGTTAATGAATAATGAACTGGTTGGGAACGGGATTAGCCCAGAACGAGCATTTCCTTTACTCGGCCCATGTCAGACGGAGATACGAGACCCGCGTGCGTCAGATTACGCTTACGTTTGGTGTCCTTCTTCGTCAGGATGTGGCTTTTGTAGGCATGCTTGCGCTTGACCTTGCCCGTGCCGGTCACTTTGAAGCGCTTCTTGGCGCTTGAGTGGGTTTTTGTTTTCGGCATGATGCGTTGTTATTGAAGGGTTAAGGTTATTTTTTCTTTTTTGCTACAGGAGCGAGGTGCAGGAACATGCGGTTTCCCTCGAGCTTGGGCATGAGTTCCACCTTTCCGTATTCTTCCAGGGCCTGCGCGAATTTGAGGAGAATCAACTCACCCCGTTCGCGGTAGGCGATAGCACGACCCCGGAAATGGACATACGCTTTGACTTTGTGGCCCTCTTCCAGGAAGTTCATGGCGTGCTTCAGCTTGAAGTTGAAGTCATGATCATCGGTATTGGGGCCGAAGCGAATCTCCTTGACGAGTTGCTTGACCTGCTTGGCTTTAAGTTCCTTGTCTTTCTTCTTCTTATCGTAGAGGAATTTCTGGTAATCAACAACCCGGCAAACCGGTGGTTCGGCATTCGGTACCACTTCCACCAGATCCAAACCCTGTTCACGGGCGATGGCTAGAGCAGCGTCACGGGT
>CAYWDY010000111.1:0-5200 GCA_964455985.1 uncultured Flavobacteriales bacterium | reverse complement strand
GCCCGCACCAACTCATTGATGTTGTGCTCAGCTTCTTTCTTAACCGGACCGCGGCCACGCATGAACGGCGGACGACCACCGGGTGGACGTCCCATCGGGGGCCTGTTTTGCGAAGTTGCGATAGTTCCTCCTGTTTTTAGTTGGTTGAGTGATCAGTTAATTCAAGAAGTTCATCAATCTCTTTGTTAACGAGTTGAATGAACTCATGTATACTCGTACTTCCCTGGTCCCCAGCTCCATGTTTTCGAATGGAAACTTGTTGGTCAGCCGCTTCTTTCTCCCCGACCATCAACATGTACGGAACTTTCTGAATTTCAGCGTCCCGGATCTTGCGGCCGATCTTTTCGTCCCGGTCATCTACGAGGCCGCGAATATCGGAATTTCTGAGCAATTCTAAAACTTTTTTAGCGTAATCCAGGTACTTGTCCGAGATAGGCAGGATGGATACCTGCTTGGGAGCCAGCCAAATAGGGAAATTGCCGGCAAAATGCTCAATCAGGAAGCCGATGAACCGCTCGTGCGTTCCCAGCGGCGCCCGGTGGATACAAATTGGGGTTTCGAACTGGTTGTTCGAATTCCGGTAGGTAAGGCCAAAACGGGCCGGCACCGCAAAATCCACCTGGTTGGTCGCCAGGGTGAACTCCCGGCCAATAGCACTCCAAACCTGAACATCGATCTTGGGGCCGTAAAATGCACCTTCATCGGGTACCTCGATGTACGGAATCTTGGAATCGATCAGCACCTGACGCACCATGTCCTCCGTCTGTTTCCATAACTCCGGGTTGTTCACGTATTTGATGCCCAATTTCTTGGGTTCGTGGGTCGAAAAACGCATCACGTACTTCTGAATGCCGAAAATCCGGAAATACTTCAGGTACATCTCGTTCACAGCGCGGAATTCGTCCGCAAACTGCTCCTTGGTGCAATAGATATGGGCGTCGTTCATCTGTAAAGAACGTACCCGCATCAGTCCAAATAGCTCACCCGACTGCTCGTACCGGTAACAAGTGCCATATTCCGCCAATCGGATCGGCAGATCCCGGTAGGAGGGATTCAGCTCCTGGAATATCTTATGGTGGTGAGGGCAGTTCATTGCCTTCAGGTAATACTTCTCGCCATCCATCACCATGGGAGGGAACATGCTTTCCTGATAGTAGGGCAGGTGACCGCTGGTCAGGTACATGGATTCCTTGGCAATGTGCGGAGTACGAACCCGATGGTAGCCTGCCTTACGCTCCGTAGTCTTGGCCAGATTCTCCAATTGCTCGATCAGAACTCCGCCGTTGGGTAACCACAAGGGTAACCCCGGACCGACATCATCATCGAAGGTGAAGATGTCCATCTCCTTGCCGATCTTACGGTGATCCCTCTTCTTCGCTTCCTCTAACATTTGCAAGTACTCATCCAACATGGATTTCTTCGGGAAGGTGATGCCGTAGATACGGGTAAGCTGCTTGTTCTTCTCGTCCCCACGCCAGTAGGCACCGGAGATATTAGTCAGTTTGATGGCCTTGATCGAACCGGTGTCTGGAATATGGGGACCACGACAGAGGTCCACGAAATTTCCTTGCTGGTAAAACGTGATCTGGCCGTCCTGTAACTCTTGGATAAGGTCCAGTTTATAGGGGTCGTTCTTTTCCGTGAAATAAGCCTGTGCGTCCGCTTTGGATACTTCACGACGCACATAAGCATTGGATTGCTTCGCCAGTTCCAACATCTTGTCCTCGATTTTTTTGAAATCATCGGACGAGAGAACATGGTCTCCCAAGTCTACATCATAGTAAAAGCCGTTATCAATGGGAGGTCCGATGCCGAACTTAACGCCAGGGAACAATGCTTCCAACGCTTCAGCCATCAAGTGGGCGCTGGAATGCCACATGGTGCTCTTTCCCTCCCGGTCATCCCACGTCAGCAATTGCAAGGCGGAATCTTGAAGGATAGGTCGCGTCGCATCCCAGACTTCCTGGTTTACCCGGGCTGCCAGCACATTTCTGGCTAGCCCTTCGGAGATGCTCTTGGCAATTTCTAATGCCGTGGTGCCGGAATTATACTCGCGGACTTTTTGATCGGGGAAGGTGATCTTGATGATGGATGACATGGATGTCGTTTATACTAGGATAATCCGATAAAATTACGGAAAAAAATACCTTTTACGGAGGGTATATTATCACCAGTTGCTCACATCGAATGTGATAAACGCTATGCTCTAATGATCAGGAAAATGAAAAAGCCGGTCCTTCAGGAACCGGCTTCGTATTTATTCGATTGCGGATCAGATCTTGACGATGCGGGCGGAATAAACAGCCCCCGTCTTGGTCTGCAACACGGCCACATGAACCCCGTTGTCCAATTCAGGTTCTTCGTAGATGATGACCTGCCGGCCTTTCTTAAGTTCATATTGACGGGTATCAATCAGCTTGCCATTGGCTGTGAAAATCCTCAACTGTCCCGAATCGTTATCCTTGGATTCGACTGAGAAGGAGAAGGAGCGACTGAAAACGCTGTTGTCTACACGAAGCTGCTGGCTGGTCTGGTAATCGAATGGAAGCATCGGATTGACCTGAATAGTCTGCAGGATTTCTTGAGTACCCTCGAATGACGTGTAGGCCAATCTGTAGAAGGAGGGTTGAGCATTGACCGGTTGGTCGTACAAGCAATAATTATTCGTCGCCTGACTTTGACCTGCGGCTCCGGTACGGCCGATGATTTCCCAGGTACCGTTGTCCTGCGAACGTTCTACCGTGAAATAATCGCTGTTGAATTCGTGGTTCGTACTCCATGTCAATTCGATTTTACCCTCTTTGTTTACGCCAGTGAATGAAGTCAAGGTCACGGGCGAAGAAGGAACGGCTTTTATCTCCACAGGAATATTCCGGAACCACGTCTTCCCGTTGGCATCGGTATAAACAGCAGTAAGCATATCTGTCGTGTCATGGGAATAGTGCCGAGGGGCTGAATTGACGGCGACTGTCGGTGTTGAATTTTCCACCCAGACGACTCTTCCACGCAATTTCTCCTGCGCTTTTCGATCCGTTCATCACTGCTTTCACCGGGATATTATCGCCGGCTTTGAGGTTAGAGTGACTTAGCTCAATGGTGAGTTCTTGCTCGGGGATTGAATTCCAGACCGAGGAGATAAAACTCACGGTATTCTGAATCTCGGTTTTACCTTGTTTTACAGCGACCTGATCGGGGGCAGAAGGCAGGGTGAGATCAAATGTGCCTACTGGTTCAGAACCGCCGCGTCGGAAAGCCGATTGGGGAATGCCCGTTGAATTCAAGCAGGATTGTACCAACGGATAGGCTGAAGAATTGGTATCCAAATAGACCGACGGGAACGTACGTAGTGTGCGGATGGGCTGGATCTTTTCTTTTTCGGTTACGAATTGCCCCTTGACTCCCTTGCTTCTCCAAAAATTGATGCGAGCAGATACCGTGGACTGGATGAATTCTCCGGGGATGACATAACGGTCCGACGATGTGCCGGAAGCGCTGACTTGGCGGACGGGAACCTGCTCGTTGCGGATTAAATCGTAAATCAAGCCATACGCATTCAGACTGGCAGGGTCGTTATTCACCTCGAACTGGAACGAGCCAGGAGATACCTGGTTTGTTTTTTCACTGGCCATGGCTTCCTGACTTTCTCCGAAGTTGAAGTAGATCCATGCACCGGCTCCACCTAACATGCCGGTGAAGGTGGCAATGACAGCCATTTTACGAATTGCGAATTTCTGTCTTTGCCGGGTTCTGAGTTGTAAGCGTGTACGCATAGCCGTGGGGTTGTTAGGTCTGTATGCCGCTCCCATCAAGGGATTGAACAATACAGACTTCTATCGAAAACGGCTTTTTGAGTTGCTGAAAAATGAGTCTGCAACTTACACAGCCACTTTTATATTAAAGTGGGAAAACAGGCTAAAAACGAAGGTTGGACGGTCAGTACTCGTACAATCAGACGGTTTGGTCACAACGGTCCAGAATCGCTCCAATATCGGGTTTGAAGTATAAATCGCTCTTCAGGATCTTCCCATCTTCGCGGTAGATCGGTTGACCGTTCTCGTCCAGCTTGGACATGTTACTCCGGTGAATCTCATTGAATACCTCTTCAATCTTGTGTTGAAGGCCGTGCGCTATGATCGTGCCGAACAGGATATACAGTTTATCGCCCAAGGCATCCGCAATCAATGTGAGGTCTTGCTGCTGACAGGCTTCCAGGTATTCATCGTTCTCTTCCTGCATCAACCGGTGGCGCAACGCCATGGTCGATTCGGGCACCTGGGCCGTGGGAGACTCATGGTATGACAATCCGAATACCCGGTGGAACTCGGCGACTTTTTCGATGTGATGGATCAAGGACATGTGGGTGTGTTTTTGTAGTTCAGTAGAAGTGTGGTTTTACCTCAAGAGCATCAAGTCTGGATTACGCCTACGTTGTAGGGTTTCAGGATAGGAGCGTGGTTGGCGGCCTCGATACCCATCGAAATCCATTTACGAGTCTCAGTTGGCTCGATGATGGCATCCACCCAAAGCCGAGAAGCGGCATAGTAGGGAGTCATCTGATGGTTGTACCGGTCGGTGATTCGGTCCAACAGTTCCTTTTCTTCCTCCGGGGTAATGGTTTTTCCTTGGGATTTCAATGAGCTGACTTGTATCTGCAACAGGGTCTTGGCCGCTTGAGCGCCTCCCATGACGGCAATCTGTGCATTGGGCCACGCTGCGATGAGCCGCGGGTCGTAGGCTTTACCACACATGGCGTAGTTACCAGCTCCGAAACTGTTGCCGACTATGACGGTGAATTTAGGAACCACGGAATTGCTCATCGCATTGACGAGTTTCGCACCGTCCTTGATGATTCCCCCGTGCTCACTACGTGAACCGACCATGAAACCGGTAACATCCTGCAGAAACACGAGGGGTATCTTTCGTTGATTGCAATTCATAATAAACCGTGCTGCCTTATCCGCACTGTCGCTGAAGATCACACCGCCAAACTGCATCTCCCCTTTTTTACTCTTCACCACCTTACGCTGATTGGCAACAATACCGACCGCCCAACCATCGATGCGGGCATAACCGCAGAGGATCGTTTGTCCGTATTTCTCTTTATACTCATCGAATTCGCTATTATCCACCAACCGGTAAATCAATTCATGCATATCGAATTGTTTATCGCGTGTTTCAGGCAGAATCCCGTAAATTTCAT
>CAYWDY010000110.1:6285-7909 GCA_964455985.1 uncultured Flavobacteriales bacterium | reverse complement strand
TTGCCGGATCGTTGGTTATCTTTTTCCTGGCGTTGGAAATGATTCTGGGAATACGATTATATAAAGATGAGATTCCGGAAACCGCTTCGATAGTTCCCGTCGCCTTTCCGTTGATTGCAGGGACGGGGACGATGACCACGTTATTATCGTTGCGTGCCGCTTACGACAGCGTCACGATCATCATTGGAATTTCCTTGAATCTGGTGGTGGTTTTTCTGGTTTTGAGAAACCTGCATCGGGTCGAACATTTTTTGGGTAAGGCAGGAATCAGCGTACTCCGAAAGGTGTTCGGAATCGTGCTCTTGGCTATTGCAGTGAAGCTGTTCCGCTCCAACGTTGGCGTATAACACGTAAAACATTGAAAAACAATTATATATAAATTAAAAACACGCCGTTAACTGCGCCCATTCGGCCGTTGGTTGTTACTCATTAATTTCCTATTTTTGAAATTCATATCTCATCCGAATTATCCCGAAACCCTGATTGTTATGAAAAAAACGTTACTAAATGCCTTGTTGGTCTTTGTACTGATGCTTGTGGCGAGCGCCTCTTCAACGGCCCAGACCGTTTACACGATGTGCTCAATCCCCGGCAACTCGACCACTGATTCAACGGGTATCTTGTATGATTCTGGTGGTCCTTTAGGACAATACCAGAACTTGGAAGACTGCACACTGTTGGTTGCGCCTCCTTGCGCTACCTCTATTACGTTGTATTTCGACAGTTTTGCTTCCGAATCAGGGTTTGACTATTTATACGTTTATGACGGACAGACTTCAACGGCTCCTCAGGTACTGGTTGCCAATGGGCAAACAGTACCATCGCCGGTCACGTGTACTTCGGGGTATATGTTGATTATCTGGCATTCCGACATATCAATCGTTTATGATGGCTTCCGTTGTCATTGGGAGTCTATTATCGCCCCTTCCGTAGCGCCCAACGCCGCATTTTCTGTGAGCGATCTCACACCTCCTCTTAACACCAACATCCAGTTCACGGACAACAGTGTCGGCGGACCGACGACTTGGCTGTATGATTTCGGTGACGGTGACACTTCTCGTCGCCAAAATCCGCTACACGCTTACTCTAGTCCTGGCACCTATGACGTCATGTTCGTTGCTTTCTCCTGCACCGAGTCTGACACGGCTTACATCACGGTAAACGTACAAGCTGCTCCTCAAATCGATGTGGTACAGGATTCATTTGTGGTCTCTGCGCAATGTGGTGATTCAACCTCTTATCCGTTGGATATCACAAACATCGCCGGCGGAGAACTTTTCTGGACCAGTGATGCCGATGTCAATACCGGACTGCCTATCCGAATGGTTGTCTTGACGCCGGGGGTAAACACCTTCTTGACCTTACCGAACACCATACAGGCCATCGACACCTTTGTCAGCAACTACACGCTGCAAGTCATCAACCAGCAGAACCCCGGATATATCGCCAACCAGTTGTTCGGAAAGAACGTCCTTCTGATTCCCGAGCAAGAAGTAACCAGCGTACAGCTGTCTGCTTTCTGGACGAGCATGGCTCCTGTCATCCAGAACTTCCTGAACAACGGTGGGTCAGTCATTTGGTGCGGTTCCAACGGTTCATTAGCGGACGCCATGTTCAATGCCGG
>CAYWDY010000110.1:0-6275 GCA_964455985.1 uncultured Flavobacteriales bacterium | reverse complement strand
CACCGGTTCGTTTGCCAACGACGCTGTGTTTGATAACCTGACGGTGGTGAATGCCGCTCACCCTCTCGCACAGGGCATCGCCCCCAACTTCACCGCTCCTTCGGCTACCTATGCCATGAACTTGACCAATGCCAATAAAGAAACCATCATCGCCGACCAAGGCACCGACATCGTTTCTTGGTTGCCTTACGGTTCTGGCAAAGCCATTTTCATTGCTTTTAACTATTACGAAGACGATCAGGCGCTGAATGCATCCAGAGCTATCGCGAATGCTGTTCAGTGGGGTGGTCTTAACGGACTTCCTTCTTGGATCACGCTCAGTCAAGACAACGATACGGTTAATGCAGCCGACACCACGCACGTTTTGGTGACTTTCCAGACAACGGGTCTTCCTGCTGGCACATACATCGCTGCCATTCCGGTAGCCAGCAATGATCCGGCTCAGCCAGTCATCTTGTTGCCTTGTACCTTGACCATTACCGGTTTCCCTATCATTGCTTTGTCAGACACCTGCGTGGACTTCGGTAGTGTCATGCAATACCGTAATGAGTTGCGTCAGTTCGACATCGTGAACAACGGTTGCGATACTCTCTTCGTAACCAGTCTTTCTTCTAATGCTCCTGAGTTCATCGTCAGCTCTCCCTTCTCTTATTTGCTGCCCGGTCAATCAGGAAGCGTAAACGTTTCTTTCCTGGGCAATACGGTCGGTACTTTCTCCGGAACCCTTTCCGTCAGAAACAACGATGTGGACACCACGCTTTGTCTGTCTGCAACGACATTTGCTGCTCCTGATGTCAACACGTCCACCAACAGCCTTAGCATCACCATTCCTGCTTGTGGCGCCACCGGTACCCAAACGTTTGATGTTGAAAATCTGGGTGGAACGGATTTGATCTATGGTGTAGCCAACCTGCCAGCTTGGTTAACGGCCACCACTACGGGTGACACGGTAGTTGCTGGAGGCTCTCAGACGGTCACTCTTACCTTCAACAGCGGTACGCTGGTTGGCGGTAACTACACGGCAAACGTTGCGGTTGTTTCCAACGATCCTCGTACTCCTTCCGTGACTATCGCGGTTACCTTTACGGTTGGTCAGAACCCTTGTATGAACTATACCTTCGCCTCTAATACCTGTACTGGCGAAACCAATTTCACCTCTACCGCCATCAATACGCCTACTTCGTACAGCTGGGATTTTGGTGATGGTTCAGCAGGTGCTACTACCTCCAATCCTACTCACTACTACGGTCTCAACGGTAACTATACCGTCACCTTGATTGCTTGTAATGCGGCAGGATGCGATACGGTTATTCAAAGCGTTCAGGCGATTATCACGGGCCCTCAGCCTACCAACTGTTATCCGGTAACCACGGCCTATTGCTGCGGTATCGGTTTGACCAATGTTTCTCTGGGTACCATCAACAAGAATACCAACGATGCTATCGAGGGCTATCAGAACTACACCTGTACGGATACCACCTCGTTGGAAATCGGACAGTCGTATGCCTTCGCAGCTCAAACCGGTTTCGTGTATAACGAAAGTGTATTGGCTTGGATCGACTGGAACAACGACACTCAGCTTGATCCTGTGACCGAGCAAGTGTTCTCAGACAACAACGTGTTGACCTTCCACAACGGTACCATTACCGTTCCAGGAAACGCGGTTGTTAACCAACCACTCCGTTTCCGCGTCGCTTCCGATTACTCAGCGAATCCGACTCCGGCTCCGTGTCTGGACCTCCAGTTCGGTCAGGTGGAAGACTATTCCATCTTCGTCCGTCTCCCGGTGAAGGTGGATGAGATCGCGTTGAACATTCCGTTCTCCGTTTACCCGAATCCGTTCGCGAACAACACGCGTATCGAATACCAGCTTACGAACAGCGGAACCGTAACGATGGAAGTATTCAACTTGGTTGGAGAGAAAGTACAGTCTCTCGCCAACATGGAAAAGCAAGTGGCTGGCAAGCATACCTTCTACTTCGAAGGAACGCAGCCTGGCATCTACACGGTTCGTTTGACGGTCGACGGTCAATCTGTCGTCAAGAAGATCGTGAAGCTCTGATTCTACTAACCTAATTTGAAAGGCCTGCAGCGATGCAGGCCTTTTTCTTTTGTTTGATGTTGTGCTCTATTCCTGAACCTACTTACGTCAAAATAACCTCATGGCAAGTAACCCTAACCCGAATCGACTTAAGTCGGTTAGGTGGTAAAAGGGTCTGGGGAGTCTCGTAGCAATGACGAGTTAAGAAAACCGTAGTTCAGGCGCAGTGGGAATCGCCTCAATAAGCGTTCGGGTATATTCGCTCTGCGGTTGATTATAAATAATGTCCGGATCACCCATTTCCACGATCTTTCCCTTGCTCATCACCACCATCCGGTCACTCATGTATTTTACCACGGACAAATCATGGGATATAAACAGGTACGTCAATCCAAAATCCTGTTTCAGTTCATTCAACAAGTTCAATACTTGTGCTTGAACGGATACATCCAACGCCGAAACAGATTCATCACAAATGATGAGTCGAGGCTCCAGGGCTAATGCCCGTGCAATACAAATACGTTGCCGTTGACCACCGGAAAATTCATGCGGATACCTGTCGAAATGAGTGGAACCCAATCCGACGCGTTCCAATAAGGATATCGCTTTTTGTTTTCTTCCGGCACCGTTGACATGCAAGTCATGTACACGCATCGGTTCAGTAATTGATTGACCGACAGTCAACCTTGGATTCAACGAAGAATAAGGATCTTGAAAGATGATCTGGATGTCTTTACGCTTTTTTCGGAGCGATTCCCCCTTTAAACTGGCAAAGTCGACACCATCAAAGAGAACTTGTCCGGAAGTCGGTTCCGTCAGTCTAATGATCGTCCTTCCTAACGTCGTCTTGCCGCAACCTGATTCACCTACAAGGCCCAACGTTTCTCCTGGGTATAGATCGAAGGATACGTCGTCGACCGCTTTAACGTATTCTCTATTTCTTGTCCAAATTCCTTTTTTGATAGGGAACCAAGTGGAAACGTTATGCAACGATAGAATGGGTTTTTCCGAATAAAGCGCTTGGTGGTTCTTAGAACGCTGTTCGGGAGTAACGACCCTAGCCAGTTCGGGATTTGGTGCTAGTTCCGTAAAACGACCGTCTTTCTCCTCTTTCATAAAGTCACTGACAACCGGAAGACGAACCAGTCTTTTGTTTACGGGAGGTCGACAGGCTAACAGACTTTTGGTATAGGGATGTTGGGGAGAGTTGAAAAGATCTTGAGTCGTTCCTTCTTCTACGACATTTCCTTTGTACATGACCAGTACACGGTCTGCGATATCTGCAATCACACCCAGGTCGTGCGTGATGAACAGCATCCCCATCTTTCGCTCTTGTTGTATCTCTTTCAGTAAGGCGAGTACCGTCTTCTGTATCGTTACGTCCAAGGCTGTCGTCGGTTCGTCGGCGATAAGCAAGGAAGGCGAACAACTGATCGCCATGGCAATCATTACCCGTTGTTTCTGACCGCCACTGATCTGATGGGGATAGGCATCGAACATCTGCGCTGCGCGGGGCAGTTTGACACGCTCAAATAATTCTATGGTCCGCTTTCGAGCCTCTTTCTTGGAAAGCGACAAGTGCCATCGCAAGGCCTCTGATACTTGGAATCCGCAGGTGAGGACAGGATTCAGCGAAGTCATGGGCTCCTGGAAAATCATAGCCAATTCCTTACCCCGAAACTTGTTCATACTCGACTCATCCAAATCAACCAAATTAGTCGATGTTCCGGATTTGTCATGAAACAGGATCTCTCCGCGGTCAATACGACCGGGGGATTGCAAGAGACCCATGATTGAAAGCGAGGTGACGGATTTCCCTGATCCAGACTCACCGACGATGCCGATGGTTTCACCTTGATGCAGCGAAAATGAAATGTTTTTTACAGCCGTAAAGATGCCACGCTCGGAAGGGAATACGGTCGTCAGGCCTTTTATGCTCAGTAGCGGCTGCATGGCCCTAAAGATAGTGGGAAATGATAATCAGCATACGGACGGCTACCGTGGAAATTAACCCGGTCTGTTTGTACTGGAATGCCAAAGCAGAAGACATGCATAGGAGCGGTGCGGTGACCACAGCTTGGCGATTTCGGACATCTCAGCGCTTAACGTTCGTCTATCCTTGCTTTTCAAGCCGTATATGTCAATCATACTTTTACGAATGACCAAGTCGTCAACTGCGAAAACATCCGTACGACCGAGGGCAAAGATGAGCAGCATCTCGACAGTCCATCGGCCAACTCCTTTAATAGGAGTGAGTAATTCAATGATGGACTCATCATCGAGTGATCTGATTTTACGGTCTGTAAGCTCTAGCTCTTTGAAGTAAGTAGCAATGTTATGGACATAGCGTGCCTTTTGTCCCGAGAGTCCAATTGATCGAAGCGCATCTGTTGGAATCGCCAGAACATCATCTGGAGAACGGGAAGAGCCTGACAACAATAGAAGAAATCTTTTTTCCAAAATAGCAGCCACTTTGGTCGATAATTGCTGGGCTATGATGGAAAGACAGAGATGAAGAAACAGGTTTTTCTTAGAGGTTAGGCGAAATGAAGGGGCGCTCTTCAAGAGGGATCGCAACCGGGCGTCTTGGGAAAGAAACTTGGAATAACTCAACGTTCGCATCAACGCAACAGAACGCCCAGCTTATCGATAAAAGGAATACGGATGAAATTCTCTTCTCGAATACTCTCCGCCAGAAAGACATACTTCTTGTCAAAAATCTCCCGGTTCAAATAAAAGCTTACCCAGTATTCATTACTTAAACCGAACAACGCCGGCATGATGGGCTCTATCTTTACGATATCGAGCGGTTGAACTTCGTCTATCAGATGCCGCAGTACCGACGTCTTGACGGGTTCGCCTTGTATTTCACCGTATCCTTTAGAAGAAACCAGGACTCCGGTAATCGGTTGCTCGTATAGGTTCAACAGGTAGATATTCCAAACCACTTCCCCCGATGACTCATCGGTTTCACGTACGGCGGCGAGGCCAATGTTCTCCACTTCGGGACGATGGATGTCTTTCAGCATAGTACGAACAAGTTACGAAATAAGGAGGCGAGAACCATCAGACGAGGGTCATTTGAAAAACGGTTTTCAATTGATGCAGTAAACGCTCCTTCACCTCTTCCATATCCAGGGATTTTCCCAATTCCTTTTTCATAGATGTGACCGCCTTATCTTGAATTCCACACGGTATGATATGATTGAAATAGGATAAATCGGTATTCACATTGAAGGCGAAACCGTGCATCGTGACCCATCGGGAGCACCGTACCCCCAACGCGCAGATTTTTCGGGCCTTATTCGGTATTTCCGGATCAAGCCAGACTCCCGTGAGACCCGGCAGGCGGCCTGAGGGTATGCCATACTCCGACAACGTTTGGATGACAGCCTCTTCCAAGTATCGAAGGTATTTATGGATGTCGGTGAAGAAATCATCCAAATCCAAAATCGGGTATCCGACGATTTGGCCAGGACCGTGATACGTGATGTCTCCACCCCGATTGTTCCGATAAAAGGTAGCTTGAATTCCGGACAGTCGTTTTTCATCAGCCAATAAATGCTGCTCTTTACCGCTTCTGCCCAACGTAAAAACATGAGGATGTTCGCAGAAGAGCAAGTAATGTTTCAGAGGAATACGATCGCCGTCGGGGGCATTCCGATTAAAGAGTTTACGCTCGACTACCTCATGGAATAATGTCTCTTGGTAATTCCAGGCCGCCTCATAATCTATCAGCCCCAGATCCCGGAATTCGACGTTTCGCATGGTATAAAATTACGAAACGTACCGATAAGCGACGCTTATTGTATGGCGAATCGCACGGTCGTCGATCCGTTCATCCGGAAGAAGTAAGGACCGGGAGCCAGTGACGAAATGTCCAAGGACACTTGTCGGTTGGTAGCCGAGTGGCTCTGACGGACCAACTTTCCGTAGATATCGTAGATATCCCAGAAATCAATGACCTCCTTGGAAACAACCGTCATCATGGTGCTTGCCGGGTTTGGATAAATCAGAACCTCCGGACCTTCGACCAGATCGTCTAAGCCGGCAAAACTGCAGATGTTGGTGCTTCTAGGCGTCGGAGAAAGGGTGGAAGCGAAATTACCGGTAGCATCGGGACAACGGGCTAAAGAGATGTCCGACGTCTGGCTTATCCAAGATACACTGTCCAGGATATTCCCCAAGCTGTCAGATAGGAATATACGGTCGACCGTTGAACTCAGATTGAAGT
>CAYWDY010000109.1:6167-8047 GCA_964455985.1 uncultured Flavobacteriales bacterium | reverse complement strand
TTTCAAGAAGAGGCAAACATATCCATCTTGAGTATGGATGGACGGTGTGTCCGGGAACTCGCAGTGAGCCGGATTGAAACTGGTGTCACCCTTCCTTTACAAATCACAGATCTCTCAGCAGGATATTACTCGTTACTAATCCGAACACCTGATGGTATTAGCTATTCGCGATTCATCAAGAACTGACATCAACCAACCATCATAAAAAAGGCTGCCTACGAAACGAGGCAGCCTTTTTTATTGAATATCGTTCTGAATTTTTCTTGGAGGATGGGGAGCAGAACAGGCATCAAACCTTGACTGCGCTCAAGATGGATTCAAAGATGGCAAGCCCATCCTGATTACCCAGCACAGAATCAGACGCCCGTTCAGGGTGAGGCATCATTCCGAATACGTTTCGCATTTCGTTGCAGACACCGGCGATGTTCTCCAAGGATCCATTGGGATTAGAAGATTCATCAATCGTACCTTTCTCCGAACAATACCGAAAAATCACTTGACCGTTGTCGTACAGTCGCTGAAGCGTTTCCGCATCCGTATGATAACGTCCTTCACCGTGAGCGATGGGAATACACAGTGGCTTACCGGCCTCCAATTTAGAAGTCAATAAAGCATCCTGATGTTCCGCTTTGATGTGTACGTTTTTGCAGATGAAACGGGAGTCCGTATTACGCAGAAGTGCACCGGGAACCAAGCCTGCCTCGCAGAGGATCTGAAAGCCGTTACATACTCCGAATACATAGCCCCCCTTTTGTGCGCATGCAATCACTTCTTTCATGATCGGTGAGAAACGGGCAATAGCACCAGAACGCAGGTAATCACCGTAGGAAAAACCTCCGGGAAGCACGATCATATCGCAGCGCTGCAGGTCATGATCCTTATGCCATAACTTGACAACGGGTTGTTTGAGATGGTCACGAAGTACGTGAACCATGTCGTCATCACAATTGGAACCTGGAAATACTACGACGCCGAATTTCATACGGCGAAGGTAGTCAAAAAGGGATAAAAGGGAGCCGGAAACGGCTTGGCGGTTTATTCGCTGTAATCTCGGTACACTTCCAGTTTACTGGAAAGGGCTTTACGCGCGTTGTGAATACGGACTTTGACGGTTCCCAACGGAAGTTTCAGGTGACGGGCAATCTCTTCGTATTTGTAACCCGTGTAGCTCATCATGAACGGAGTGCGAAGGTTGTCCGAAATCTCGCCCATGGCCTTTTGAATGTCTTCCATGACCAATCGAGACTCCCCTTGATTCTTTCGTGGCCCGGGAGCATTGTTCAGGTGAAATTGGGATTCCGTGTCGTCGTGAAAAATATTTGACTTGACCGCTCTGCGGTACTTATTGATGAAAATATTTTTCATGATGGTATAGAGCCATCCTTTGAGGTTGGTTCCTTCCGCGAACTTGTCTTCGTTGGTCAACGCTTTAAGCACGGTATCTTGAAGAAGATCATCGGCATCCTCTGAATCCTGGGTCAACTTCAAGGCATAATTTCTCAATGGCTTTGATTCGATAGTCACTTGAGAACGAAAATCGAAAGGTTTACGCTGGAGTCCCATTGTTTAACTTTTTAAGTTATTTATTAAACAAATATAGTCTAGCGATCCTTCAAAAGCAATAGTGTTTAACTTTTATATTGTTTTATTAAACAATATTAACCTATACCTGTTTTTTCTTTATAACTACACCCGCTACAACCATGTTAGAAAAGCCATTAAATATTGATAATCAGGATTTTATAACTCTCGAAGAGTTGATGGGCGACCAGCACGCCTCTTCTGGGGTAGAAACTCCGCTTAGAAAAGACGCCTTTGCCATCGGTGACGATGAGAAAATTCAGCTGATTTCCGGAAAATTTCGTGAAATACTACACATT
>CAYWDY010000109.1:1948-6157 GCA_964455985.1 uncultured Flavobacteriales bacterium | reverse complement strand
ACTCCCAAACGGGTCGCTAAAATGTATGTACAAGAGATCTTTGGCGGTCTGAATCCAGATGCCAAACCGGCTCCCACCCTGTTTGCCAATACCTACAACTACCAGCAGATGTTGGTGGAGAAGAACATTACGGTCCGCTCAACCTGCGAGCACCATTTCGTACCTATCCTCGGACGAGCACACGTGGCCTATTACGCGAATGGCAAAGTGATTGGCCTTTCCAAATTGAACCGTATCGTAGACTATTACTCCCGACGCCCCCAAGTGCAAGAAAGGTTATGTGTTCAGATTGCTGAAGAACTTAAACGTATGCTTCAGACGCGCGATGTAGCCGTCATCATTGATGCGGAACATCTTTGCGTGAAATCACGCGGGATCAAGGACGCTCACAGCAGTACGGTCACTGCCTCTTACCACGGAAAATTCCTCAATGAATCAACTCGTCAAGAATTGATGAGATATATAGCACTTTAAGATAACCAGTGGTGTGGTTAAACGCGAAGGGCGCTGACGAAAGGATGCGCCTTTCGCACTTTTAGGTGAACCCCGTTAAATGAACCTCCGCATGTCTTCGGGACGACGGATGGTAAATACGTCTTGGGGATATTGTCTTTCCGGATCCAGAAAAACCCTGCCCGTGAGCAATATAGTAGCGCCCGGAAATTTCGTCTTTACTTGTTCCACATACTGCTCCGGAGTTTCTTCCGTCATGGCTGTGGTCATGGAGATCAAGATGTATTCGGGTTTGAATTTCACATTGATGTTTTCCAAATCTTGCAAGGGAAGATTCGGTCCTAAATACAGGCTACGGTGACCCGCTGAACGAATCATATAGTTCCCGAATAACAGCCCTAACTCATGATGCTCTCCCTCGGGTAAAAACAAGAGGAAATTGCGTGAGCCTTCATTACTCGAAAATTCCTGTCCATCCAGGGCCACCATGATTTTCTGACGGAGTAGCACGGAAATGAAATGCTCGTAGGCAGGATCCAATGAGCCCGACTGCCATAAGTGACCGATGACCGCCAAGAAGGGGAATACCACTTCCATCATGGTCCGTTCCAGTCCAAGTTGCAACAAACAAGATGAAAACACCTTATCGAAAGAGCGCTCATTGAAGTCAAGCATGGCAGCTACCAAGGCTTGAATATGGGCAGACCCGCTGTCCGACTTCAGGGACAACTTAAGTGCATGTGAACCGATTTCCTCTTCAGACATCCGACTGATCTTGGAAATCTTCAGTCCGTTCTGATTCAAGAGCGCGACATTCAGCAACAATTTCAAGTCGTCGTCATCGAAATAACGGGTATTACCCGGCGAACGCTTAGGGCGAGGCAGACTGTAGCGCTGTTCCCAAATACGCAGGGTATGCGCTCTGATGCCGGTAAGGTGTTCAATATCACGGATAGAAAATCGACTCATGACTTCGTAAACACCTGGCGTTAACCATTGTTTAACGGTTCATCACTTTTAGTGTCCCGAAAATACCGCCTGATAAGAACCTTTTGAAACTCACGCTCCAGAACCAAGGATGCCAGTTCCTCTATAGGGGAATTCCCTGCCAAGGCTTTTCTATATCGACCTTCGGGCAGGTCTACCCTGTACATGAATGCCTGCAATTTCGATGGCTCCTCCCTTTTCCATTGATGGAGCATGGCTATAAGTTGTTGCCTAAGTTCCTCGTAGGCGGTAAAGGGATTTCCGGAAAAGCTTACCATGCCTCCAAATGTTTCAGCATCCCGAATGAGTTGCTCGGCTGTCTCACGGACAATGGCCAGATCAGTCCGGTACTTTTCCGGTTTCAATTCATCCTGATTCACGATCCTGATGATGTGAAATCGATGACCAAACGCTTTACCGGTCGATCGTTTAGCAAATGTTCCTGAACAATCTCCTCGATATCAGTCGACTTGACCGCTCCGTAGAAAATTCCTTCGGGATAAACTACAAGGGCAGGTCCGTTTTCACAAGCATCCAGACAGCCTGTACGTTGAGCACGGACCACATCTCCTAAACCGGAATCTTTAATGGATTTCTTGAACTGCTTGACTAAATCCAATCCACAAGCCTCTCCACAGGATGCACGGGCCCCTTCAATTCGCTGATTGGTGCAAATAAAAACGTGTTTTTTGAACCGCATGAATACAAATATAAACACAATACCTCAGGAGGTTCCCACAACCAATTTTTAAACCTGCCCTATCCCCGGAACCAACTCATAAGCTTCACTACCCCGGAACCGACTTAAGTCGGTTCCGGGGATTAGCTTCCGGAGATTCAAATAATAAAAGTTCTAGCTCAAGTGCATTACCCCGCTTAAGCGCTACAGTGATTTGGTTGGACTCCCAAAAAATAAAACCCTCTTTGAAGCTGAAATAAAACAGATGGAAAATACTATTGAGCTGCTGCTAAAAGGAGTAGAGCAAAATAAACAACAGCAAGTAAGCAGCAATCATCCGCAACCAACTTTTGAACCTGCCCTATCTCCGGAACCGACTTAAGTCGGTTCCGGAGATTAGCATCCAGAGATTAGGCGCATCCGTTCCGGGTTTTGAGGTAAATATGTTTGACTTAACCGCGAAACCGAAATACTTATGGTAGCAAACTACAAAGACTCATGGATGCAAAGAATAGCCGTTACAGCCTGTGTAATATTGCTGACTAATATGTAGCTGTAAATTCTATCCGATCGTTGAACCCTTAAAATCACCCTTGAAGCCATGGCTAATTCACTCAATAAAATGTGGGTTCATGTCGTGTGGGCCACAAAAAATAGAAATCCATTCATCAAACCGGAAATCGAGAGATTAATTCATGATTTTATAGTCCGAAGACTGCGGCAGGAAGGATGCTTCGTAAAAATCATTGGTGGCATGCCCGATCATATTCATTGTCTTTTCCTGCAGACAAGAAAGAAACCGATAGCCCATGTTATTCAAAAAGTAAAAGGCAGCTGCTCCCGTTTCATCAACGTAAATAGATTGACCCCTATACCTTTTTCGTGGCAAAAAGGATATGCAGTGTTCTCTGTTAGCCGGTTTCATGTCGATACGGTTTATCGATATATCCAGAACCAAAAAACACATCACTCCGTGACTAAATACCGGGAGGGAAGTAACTAACGGGAAAACAGGTTGTATTTCAGAATACAATAAATAGCCCTGAAGCCGTCCTTCCAACCGATCTTCTTTCCCTCTGCATACGTACGGCCATAATAGCTGATCCCCACTTCATAGATTCGAGCTCCAGGCACCCTTGAAATTCGCGCAGTAACTTCCGGCTCAAAACCGAACCGACGCTCTTGTAGGGGTAAGCCTTTGATAATATCCGATCGGAAAACCTTATAACAGGTCTCCATATCCGTCAAATTCAAATTGGTGAAGGCATTTGAAAGAAAGGTGAGGAATTTGTTACCGATGGAGTGCCAGAAGAAAAGGATTCGGTGAGGCCTTCCACCCATGAATCGAGATCCATACACGATGTCGGCTGCTCCGAACAGAATGGGCTTCAGCAGTATATTATACTCCTGTGGATCGTATTCAAGATCTGCATCCTGAACGATCAGGTATTGCCCGGTCGCCAGCTCAATTCCCTTATGAATAGCGGCTCCTTTACCCATGTTGACCGGTTGGTTGTACAACCGCATGTCGACCTTTGGATGATCGGAAATATATCGGGTGATGATAGCCGCCGTATCATCCTTCGAACAATCATTGACAAGGATGATCTCTTTTTCAATTCCGTGATTCAACTCGACCTCCAACACCTTATCCAAAATAAGGTGAATGGTCCGTGCTTCATTATAAGCCGGAATAATGATGCTTAATTTTTGGAAGTCTGCGGTGGATGTCATGTTTGGTTTCGCTCCGACAATCAATCTATAGTCATTTCAGGAATGTCACCTTCAACCCACAACTTACCTGCGGTGGCTTCTACAATCTGCTCTACCGTTACACCGGGTGCTCTTTCCAACAACTTGAAGCCGCCTTCCGGCAATACATCCAACACAGCCAATTCCGTTACGATTTTCTTCACGCAACGCTTGCCGGTCAAAGGCAGCGTACATTCGGGAAGCAATTTGGACTCACCCGCTTTGTTCACGTGCTGCATAGCTACGATGATGTGCTTAGCTGAAGCCACCAAGTCCATGGCACCGCCCATGCCTTTCACCATTTTACCAGGTATCTTCCAATTCGAGATGTCTCCGTT
>CAYWDY010000109.1:0-1934 GCA_964455985.1 uncultured Flavobacteriales bacterium | reverse complement strand
CCAAAGCTCATCGCTGAATCAAAAAAAGCAGAGCCCGGCAACGTGGTGATCGTCTGCTTACCGGCATTGATCAGATCCGGATCCACTTCATCTTCATAGGGGAAAGGACCGATCCCCAACAATCCATTCTCCGACTGGAGGACTACATGAATATCCTGTGGAATATAATTGGCGACCAACGTCGGAATGCCTATGCCCAGGTTGACATAGTATCCGTTCTTGACTTCTCGGGCGATACGCTTCGCTATTCCGATTTTATCTAACATAGATTTGATGAGATTACTGTCGTTTTAGATCAAGAACGCTTGCGGACCGTCCGTTGCTCAATTCGCTTCTCGTAGTTTTTACCTTGAAAGATCCGATGGACGAAGATGCCGGGGGTGTGGATGTGATCCGGATCCAAGGCGCCTACCGGCACCAGTTCCTCGACTTCTGCAATGGTGGTCTTGCCAGCCATAGCCATCAGGGGATTGAAATTACGGGCAGACTCCCGATAGACCAGGTTCCCGTGCGCATCGCCTTTCCAAGCCTTCACGATCGCGAAGGGCGCATCGAATGCGTATTCCAATAAATAATCTTTGCCGTTGAAGTTCCGCACTTCTTTACCGTCAGCCACTTCTGTTCCTACCCCCGCAGGCGTAAAGATGGCAGGCATTCCGTAACCGGCAGCCAAACAACGCGTGGCCAGTGTGCCTTGAGGAATAAGCTCGACCTCCAATTCACCGGATAACATCTGACGTTCGAATTCGGCATTTTCACCGACGTAGGAAGAAATCATTTTCCGGATCTGTCGGTTCTGCAACAACAAGCCCAATCCAAAATCATCGACACCGGCATTATTGGAAATACAGATGAGGTCTTTTACCCCTTTCTTCACCAAAGCCGAGATGCTATTTTCAGGGATTCCACAAAGGCCAAAACCTCCGACCATCAGGATCATTCCGTCTTCAATCCCTTCGATGGCCGCTTCCGCGCCCGATACAATCTTATTCATAATAAATGATTCATTGACTTGTACCAAAGGTAAAAAAAGGAACGACCCTCCCCTATGGAATCGGTCAAAAATCCTTGTCTCCTTCCGACGTACTGACCCCGGTTTCTTGTCGGTATTTGTTGCAGTCCAGTTCCACGGTCAAGGGCTCCGAGGGGGGTTGAAAATCACCCGTCGAGATCTTGATGGATTTGTCCGCATAAACACGTTGCATGAACAGCGCCCAGATTGGCATGGCTTCCCGTGCACCTTGTCCAAGCTCAATCGTACGGAAGTGTACGACTCGGTCCTCACAACCCACCCAACATCCCGCTGCCAAGTCCGGAGTGATGCCGATGAACCACCCGTCACTTTGGTTCTGGGTCGTTCCCGTCTTACCCGCAATGGGAGCCGTCAATTTGTACTGACCACGCAAACGGGCTCCGGTGCCGAACTGTACAACACCTTCCATAAGATTGGTCATGAGGTATGCCGTCTCTTCGCTAATCGCTTCCACTTTACGCGGAACGAATTCCTGCAGCACGTTACCGTTCTTATCCTCTATCCTCATCAGATAGGTTGGTTCCGTCCAGACCCCTTTATTGGCGAACGTAGCATACGCTCCCACCATTTCATAGACCGATACATCGGGGGTACCCAGGCAGATCGCAGGTACGGCATCGATCGGTGCGGTGACTCCCATCTTCCGGCAGATCTCAATCATGGCCTGAGGACCGAATTGTTTCATCAGGTAGGCGGACACGCAGTTCACCGACTCCGCCAATCCTTGCTTGAGCGTCAACATGCCCCCGTATTCGTTGTCAGAATTCTCCGGCGACCACTTCTCTCCGGTCGGCAGATCGAAATTCACCCGAACATTAGGCACCTTGTAGCAAGGGGAATACCCTTCCTGCATGGCTAACGTGTAGAGAAAAGGTTTAAACGTCGATCCTACCTGTCTCCT
>CAYWDY010000108.1:0-8115 GCA_964455985.1 uncultured Flavobacteriales bacterium | reverse complement strand
CTCTTCTTCTACATATTGCTTGCATCACGATATCTGTCCGATGCCGAACGGCAATGTGTTGTTGATTTCGTATGATGTACGCTCTGCGGCAGAGGCAACGGCTGCCGGCTGCTCTGTTGGTCACATCGTGTGGTCGGAAAAAATCATTGAAGTACAGCCCACGGGCGCTAACACCGGCAACATCGTTTGGGAATGGAAACTGTGGGACCACCTTACTCAGAACATCGATTCCACACGAGCGAATTATCACGCATCGATCGTGGATCATCCGGAATTACTGAATATAAATTATCAGAATGGATCAACCACACGCGATTGGATCCACATGAATGGTATCGACTACAACCCCGTGTTGGATCAGATTGTATTCAGCTCACACAACATCAATCAGCTATTTGTCATCGACCACAGCACCACTTCGGCAGAAGCTGCAGGTCATACCGGTGGTCAGTCGGGCAAGGGTGGTGACTTTTTGTACCGCTGGGGAAACCCAACATCATACGGGGCTACCGGCGCCACCATTTTCAATGTCGTACACGATGCTCACTTCGTACCGTCCGATTGTCCGAATGCGAACTACATCGTCGGCTACAACAACAACGGCATTTCAAACAACCAGTCCTGTGTGGATATGGTAAACCCGCCCTACGACGGATACAATTACCTGATCAATCCGGGTTCTGCGTATGCGCCCACCACGTACACCAAGCGTATTCCCTGCAACGGGCACAACAGCAACATGGGGAACTCACAACAGCTTCCCAACGGCAACTCGTTGATATGTATCGCGCAGAGCGGAACTATTTACGAGGTGGACTCGAACAACACCATCCTTTGGACTAAAACCGCTTCCGGTACTGTTCCCCAGGCCTTTCGTTATACCGCCTGCTACGTGAGCGGCACACAACCCACAACGCCTACGATTATTCCTTCGGGAGACACGCTATATGCTGATGCTGCGGCAACATATTGGTGGTACGAAAACGGCGTGCTGATATCCGGCGCTACCGACTCGTATTTTGTTCCTGATCACAGCGGTAACTATGAAGTACAGGTGGCTGATGCGAACGGATGCCGTTCTGCGATATCTCCTTCATACTATTTCATGGGATCTACCGGACTTGATCAGCATTACACCGAACGCGACCTTACCGTTTATCCAAACCCGGCTTCGGATTTTATCTCCATTCGCGGAGGCGCAGTAAATCAAATAGAATACGATGCGGTGCTTTCCAACCAACGGGGGGAAATCTTGCAGGTAAAACACAACGCCACCATGTTGGACCTGTCGGCGTTCCCGGCGGGAATTTATATCTTGTCTGTGCGTGGCGAACACGCCGTATTAAACAAACGAATAGTTCTGGTAAAATGAAACGACTGATTGTTTTTCTGTTCTTATTGGCCGGCATCTCCACTCAAGCGACACACATCCGTTTTTGTGTGGACATGCGCAACTACCAACCCATTGATGTGGGCGGGATTCACCTGTATATAGAAGGCGACACCAACTTCTATTACATGAACCAGGATCCCGCCGATACAATGGTCTATTGTGTCACCCTTGACTTACCGTCGGACTCTTGTATACAATACGATTTCCTAAACGGAAGCGATTTCTATGGACTGGAATTCATCCCCCTGGAATCGCGTGTAAGCGATTTCAACAGCGACCGTTGGATTTGTACGCATTCCAATTCGCCCGACACAATTGAAACAGGCCCGCTGCTTTTCAGCGGCAATGCGCCCAACGGGTTGTTGGCCCTTCGAACCAAGGTGGACATGCTATATATGCAGGTTGACCCTTCCGGCGTTTTTGTTACCGGAAACTTTGGTCCATCACTACAAATGGGCAATCTGGAAGGAAGTGTTTACGAGGCTATCGCGTATGTGAATGCCGGCGTATACGATTACGCCTTTGCCAACGGTAGCGCCAACGAAGCAGTTCCTTCAGCGTGTGCGGTAAACGGACAACGGGAAGCGACGGTAAACATCGACACGATTGTTCCTGCGGTATGCTTTGCTTCGTGTACCGCTTGCCTAACGGGTGTTTCCGGAGTCAATCCAGGAAATACCTTTACGCTATTCCCCAATCCAACATCCGGAGACTGTTTGTTGATGACCGACGACATTCGGGTGAAATCGTGGGTGATGTATTCTTCGGAAGGAAAGTGGATCAACCGAACCGATGTTGTAGCCGGAGAATCTAGCCGGATCAACACCAGCGACCTGGTTCCAGGACTTTATCAGATACAACTCCTCGATCAAAATCAAATACCGCTGGACCATCAACGTTTGGTAGTCCAGTAAGAAGTTGGAAACACGAAAAAGGCCCGGATGATTCCGGGCCTTTTTTATCTTTTTCCTCTTCCTTTCTTCGGACGAAACGGTTTGGGCGGTTCGGTTTCAAATAGCGGTTGATGGTTTCCTGCGCCACGCACCAATCGCATGTCTATTTGCTTCTTGAGCAGGTCGGCGCGAACAATGATCACCTTAACGGTATCTCCGAGGGAATATCGGGCGCCGTAACGAGACCCCACGACACACAGGTTCGTTTCATCAAATTCATAGAAATCGTCTTCCAGTTCGCGGAGGCGAACAAGGCCTTCGCATTTGTTCTCGATCAACTCCACGTAAAACCCCCATTCGGTAACACTCGATATGATTCCTTCGAACGCCTGACCGACCTTGTCTTGCAGAAACTCTACCTGTTTGTATTTGATGGATGCGCGCTCGGCCTCTGCCGCCCGGACCTCCATGGCTGAGCTGTGCTTACACTGTTCTTCGAGCTGTTCTTGGTTGACTTCGGAATCGCCGGCCAGGTATTTTTCCAGCAGCCGGTGAACCATCACATCCGGGTAACGTCGGATAGGGGAGGTGAAGTGGGTGTAATGATCGAACGAAAGCCCGTAGTGGCCGATGTTTTCGGTGGTATAGACGGCTTTGGACATCGTGCGTATCGCAAGCTGTTCCAACACATTCTGTTCTTTCTTTCCGCGCACCGATTTCATCAGTCCGTTAAGCGAGTGGGCAATCTCTTTGTCGGTGGCGAATTTCAACGCATGTCCCCATCGAGAAGCGAATCGGGCGAACGATTGAACGCGGTCTGCGACAGGCCCGTCGTGAACCCGATATACAAAGGGTCTGGCTTGCACCGAGACCGATTCGGTTTCACGGGTCTTGTCCTTCTCTTGTTTTTGTTTTCGGCCCGTAACCACGTGGCGTCTTCCGGCGAACTCGGCCACGGTTCGGTTGGCCAACAACATGAACTCTTCGATCAGCTGATTCGCTGCTTTATTCTCTTTCAGGTAAACACCCAGCGGCTTTCCTTTCTCATCCAACCTGAATTTCACCTCTACTTTTTCAAAGGCGATAGCACCGTTGCGGAAACGGGCCGAACGCAACTTCTGTGCGAGCTGATGGAGCAGCTGAATTTCTTCCGACCATTTCCCGTCTGGTTTTTCAATAAGAGCTTGAGCGCCCTCGTAGGTAAATCGGTGGTCGGAGTGTATGACGGTCCGGCCGATCCAATGGGAGAGCACCTCGGCGTGTTCGTTCATTTCGAAGACCGCCGAGAAGCAGAGCTTGTCTTCATTCGGGCGAAGAGAGCACACTCCGTTGGATAATTTCTCCGGAAGCATGGGAATGGTTCTGTCCACCAAGTAAATGGACGTTGCCCGGTCGAAGGCTTCCCGGTCCAGTTCGGTCAGGGGCCGGATGTAATGCGAAACATCGGCGATGTGAACACCGATTTCCCAATTACCGTTTTCCAGCTTTTGCATCGACAAGGCGTCGTCAAAATCTTTGGCGTCAACCGGGTCGATGGTGAAGGTGGGTACAGTACGGAAGTCGCGCCGGCGTTTGATTTCAGAAACATCGATAGACTCTGGAATGATGTCCGCTTCTTTTTCCACGGCTTCCGGAAAGGATGTTGGGAAGCCGTATTCGACGAGAATAGCGTGCATTTCAGCGTCGTTTTCTCCGGGCCAACCGAGCACCGAGTTGATCTTTCCAATCGGATTCTTGGTTCCCTTCGGCCAGTCGCTGATCGAGGCCACTACTTTCTGTCCGTTTTTAGCTTCCTGTAGCAGGTGTCCGGGAATAAAAATATCGACGAGCATCCGGGGGTTGTCTGGCACGACGAATGCGTACTTGCCAGCGGACTGAAGCACCCCGACGAATTCTGTTTGGGCGCGCTTGATGATTTCGACCACTTCGCCTTCCATGCGTTGGTTACGGTGCTTGGCGAATAGAAATACCCGGACCCGGTCGCGGTGTAAGGCGTTCCGTACATTTCGGGGTGCGATGAATACATCGTCTTCTCCGTCTTCCGAAAGCAGGTAGGCGGCACCGCTGGCGGTGATATCAATGATGCCTTCGAGGTATGCGCGTTTGGGCTTGAGCTTGAACTTACCCCGTTCGATCTCGATGAGCTCGCCCCGGTCGGTAAGCGCGAGGAGAGAGCGGACTGTTTCCTGTTTCAGCAGTTCATACGGATCCATGTCAGACAAATCGGCCCCCGGGAAGGATCGGAGGAACTCGAAAAAGTCTTCGCGGATGGCTTTGGACGCTTGCTTGTGGTTGAAAGAGCGGTTGGGGTGTTTGTTCAACAGCTGAAATATTTCCCGCATCAGGAAATCGGACACAGCATTCGTTTCGGACTTGTTTTTCTTGGACACGGGCAGGGGGATTCTGAATCAGGAATGAACAAGCACAAAGATAGGGTTGAAAGTACCTGACAAAACGTGCGATTTGTCAGGGTAATGCACATCTCTTCCATCGTACATTCGCTGTGCACAAGCTGTTTAATAACTTTTGATTATCCGACAATAGGCCGCAACCCGCCTGCGTTACTTTCGTATCAGACTCACCTATTATAACCCAACCAACCTATGGAAAACAACCCCTCCGGACAGAAGAGCAATAAACTTTGGCTCATCCTGTTCCTCGCCTCTGCCTTGATTAACATTTATCAGTGGCGCACGTCTACCACCTCTATCAACAATTTGGAATCACGCGTTGATACGCTCGTGGTCGAGCGCGTTAACGTAGAGAAAGAACTGGCAGACACCAAGACGGAGCTTGAAAAGTACCGCGGAATTTCCGCCAACCTGGACAGCCTATTGAACGAGGCTCAAGCCAAAATCGATGAGCAGGCGAAGAAGATCCGTGGCTTGAACTCCCAGTCCAAAAACATGAAGGAGTTGAATGAGAAGATGAAACAACAGCTGGCAGACCTTCAGATGCTTCGCGACGAATACTTGGGCCGCATCGACTCCTTGTTGATGGCCAACAAGCAACTGCAGACCGAAAAAGAACAGTTGACATCGAACGTGGAATCCTTATCCAAAAACCTGGAGACCACGGTAGCAACCGCCTCGGTGTTGAAAGCCGAAAATATCAAAGTCGCCACCTTCAAGCGTCGTGATAACGGCAAATACGTGGAGACCGCTCTGGCTAAACGTACCCACAAGATGGATGTATGCTTTGATATCCTGGACAACAAGATCGCCAAAGCTGGATCACGTAATGTGTATATCCGCATCACCGAACCGGGCGGCAAGCCTCTGGGCAATCGCAGCACAGGTTCTGGTACGTTCAAATCGTCCTCTGGCGACGAGATCATGTATGCCGCCACGACGAGCGTCGACTACAACGGTACTCGTATGTCTAAAGTATGCTTGAGCTACGAAGAGAAAGAAGACAAAATGTATGCTCCAGGCACCTATATGATTGAAGTCTATATTGACGGAAATCTCGCCGGCGCCGGATCCGCCGTTCTTCGTTAATCGAAGACTCTATATATGATAAAAGGCCGTCTCATCGCGAGACGGCCTTTTGTTTTACATACCTGTATCATCCATTTTACGGAGCACCACCGGTCGACTTTTTAGACGATCGACAACGGTCGCTGCAATACTTCACCTCATTCCAATCCCGCGCCCATTTTTTGCGCCACACGAAAGGACGCCCACACGAATGGCAGGTTTTTTCGGGAAGAAACGGTTTACGGTAAGTCGGATGGTCTTTTTGCATAAGGCAGTTGTTTCTTGAACCGTAATCCGTAGTAGCGCTCCAATCCACCGGCAGCCATGCTTTCGGCCTTTTCCAAGTCGATGTTGCCGTCCGACAGTAAAACATCATCGTCCACGTGCAACCACTCGACTGAGGCAATGAGCAATCGTGTTCCGTTCTCTTCCAGTAAAATCTCCCGAATGAAACGGGCGCCCAAAGCAATCGACGAACCCTTGATATGTGGCGCCGGGAATCCTTCTCGGTACTCCTCTTGAAATCCGCAATACAAAAATTCTGATTCGCCTTCGGCGTATTTCGCCGAAGTCTGATGTGCGCGCTCTGTCCAATCGTTCTTGATATGACTCACCGTGAAAACCCCCGCCTCTGTGATGTTGCGGTATGTGTGGCTCTGTTCGGTGAGCGGTCGCTGCAGCAATCCGATCAACGCCGGGTTTGCACCAAGATGAATCACGTTAGAAAACAGTGCCAGGTTCGTCGTTCCTGATTTCGAAACGGTTCCAATCAACAAAGCGGGTTTACTGCCCGTCAGCCCATTGATCAAGTTTCCGCGGTAGAAGCGGGGTAACGAATCAAGTTGTGCAGAAGTAAACGTCGCCATGATCAACGAATAGATGACATTCCTCCGTCAGCGTGGATTACCTGACCGGTTATCCAGCCGGCATCTTCGGATAAAAGAAAAGATACGAGAGCAGCGATTTCCTGTGAAGTACCAACGCGTTTCAACGGATGGCGCTGTGCGTTAGCCTCTCTTTTTTCGGGAGTGTTCAACAAGGCTTGAGCTAGGGGCGTGTCCGTCAGTGACGGTGCTACACAATTCACGCGTATGCTTGGTGCTAACTCAGCCGCGAGGGCTCGGGTAAGTCCTTCCAAGGCACTTTTGTTCGCAGAGACAATGCTGTGGAATGTCAAGCCAGTGCCGCCGGCTACCGAAGAGAAACTGACGACGGACGACTGGCCCGCAGCCTTGAGTCGAGGAAGAGCAGCCTGCAGGATCCGTACCAGACCGCCGACCTGAAGGTCGTAATCGGCGAGGAAGTCTTCGGATGACATACGAGGAAAGGGCCGCAAAAGAATACTGCCCGGGCAATACACCAATCCATGTAAATGCTCTGGCAGGAAATCCAGATGGACCGATTTTTCACGAACATCCAGAGGATGATAATGGATGTCTTCGGAATCTGCAGCGTGTTGATGATAGGTGCCCCACACCGAGTGGCCTTCTGACGTCAGTTTTTCAGCGACCGCCTTACCGATGCCCGAAGAGGCTCCAACCACGAGGAAATTTTTCATAGTTGGATAACAGGATAAAGAAAGGAAAGTTCACGCCCAGCCGGATACGGCCCAGAGATCTATCGATGAAAAGCGCAAATATCCGGCGGAGCTACCAGGGTTAGAACTCCCAACCGATGGAAAATATACCTTCAATAAAACCAAAGGAATGGCTGGCCTTACCTCCTTCTACCGTGAGCGCATTGGTATAATCCGCAAATCCTGTTTTTCCGGCGAGATCAAGGTACCCGCCTTTCCATACCCGATACCGCACGCTTCCTTCGACACCTACGATATAACCGGCCAGATGAAAACGGTTGTTTAAACGAACGCCAAACAATGTCACATCCGTCATCGGAACTACGACGCCGGCTCCGGCTTTGGCAAACAGCGACAGCCGGTGGTCAACATCCGGTAGTGTGATGCGTCGGGCAGCCATTAACATCCAGAAATTCGCTCCGTTCGTATGCTCGAAGTGGAAGCTGTCGTTGTTGAGCGGCGTGTAAGTGTCCCACGCTTCGCCCTGCACTTCACCCACCATGTGAATGGGCTGCCCGGGCGTGACCACGTATTTGGCATGATCATGATTCAACTCAGCAAAAAACATTGTCGAAACGCAGCTGCGATGCTCGTCGCGCTGCTCGCCGGCATAAGCAGTACCTATTCAGCCGCCCAATCAAGCAGCGGCGGAGATCGCACCACGGGCGGTGCTGAAGGCGCGCACACTAACCAAGCGACACCGGGTGGTACGCAGTTACCGGAAACGACGGGGGCCTCAGGCACTTCCGGTGGCTCTAGCTCAGGCAGTTCGGC
>CAYWDY010000107.1:0-8138 GCA_964455985.1 uncultured Flavobacteriales bacterium | reverse complement strand
ATTCAGCCTTTGTTGCACGGTAACTGCATTCGGTTGGACTTGCCATCCGTGATAGGAGGTTCCTTGGTAGGATAAGCGAAGAAAATACCGGAATGGCATGGCCGCAAAGGTAACGTTTATCCCTGTCTCAATGGGGATAATCGATGCGGGCGTGGTAGATACTCAGAAGCATCTTCTTGAACGTCTTGCGGACCTCTTGGATATCCCGGATGGTGATGGGAGCATTATTGAATTGTCCGGACTGCATTTGATGGTCGATGATGGAATCCACCAGCGCATCAATGGTTTCCGGACGTGCATCCTTGATGGATCGGGAGGCTGCCTCAACAGAGTCGGCCATCATCAGCACGGCCGTCTCCTTGGAGTATGGCAGTGGCCCCGGATAACGGAACCAATCCTCTTGGGGCTCCTGCTCAGGGTAATTTTTCAAATACGATTGATAGAAATACTGCAACCTGGAGGTGCCGTGGTGGGTCCGGATGAAATCGATGATGACATCCGGCAACTTATTCTTTTTAGCCTTTTCCACCCCCTTGATTACGTGGCTCTTGATCACACGAGCGCTCTCTTCAAAGGGTAGTTCATCGTGGGGATTATAATGGTCATTCTGGTTCTCGATGAAGTAATTGGCCATATCCGCTTTGCCAATATCGTGGTACATGGCACCGGCACGCACCAAGAGTGTGTTTCCACCAATCTTGAAGACGGCAGATTCCGCCAGATTGGCGACCTGCATCGAATGCTGGAAGGTACCCGGGGCCTTCAACGCCAACTCACGTAGCAAAGGGGCATTGGAATCCGCCAGTTCCATCAACGAAACATCCGACAGGAAGCCGAACGATTTTTCAATGATGTAAATCGTCGGAAATGCGAACAGGGTGATGATCGAATTACCCAAAAACCATCGGAGGTTGAGCCAGTCGATCTCCTTGAAATTGGCTTCGTGCAAGAGCGTGATTCCGACAAACGCAATCGTGTAGGAAAGAAAAATCATCATCACCGAAATGAAAAACTGGGCCCTTCGGCTCATGGTGACAATGGTAAAGGTCGCCACCATACCGGCAATGGTCTGGATGAACATGTATTCAAATCCGTTCGGAGCCTCGAATCCAATGATGAGCAAGGTGACGATATGGGTGAACAACGCCGTCCGTGTGTCGAAGAATGCCCGTATGACAATAGGAAGAATACATACGGGAACGAGATAGAGATCGAACTGATCCAGCTTTCGCGCCCAAAGAAAAACATAAGTCATGGAAACGATGAGCAAGAGAAGCAGTATGATGCGGGCGTTGTCATCGTACATCTCCCTTCTAAAAAGAAAAAGGAAAGTGATCAATATGCCAATGGCCAGTGAAACGAGAATGAAATGACCCAGGAACATCATCAGGCGGGAGGACGAGGTAATTTCCTGGTTCTTGAATTCCAAACGTAGCGACTCCAGTTTTTGGAAGCGTGACTGATCAACCACCTCCCCTTTCAGGATGATGACTTCCCCTTGCTGCACTAGTCCGCGGTTGGGCGAAATCTGTTCGATCAACTGGTTGGTCCAATGACGTGTGGATTCGTCGTCGTACACGATATTATGGGAGAGGCAGTTCTCCAGGATTGGTGCCAAGACGGACTTATCAGCTGGCGACAAGCTATCCAAGCTGGTATTAATGTAGTCCAAAGCCGTCTTCACCGTAAAAAACTCGTTGCCGTTATGCTCTTCCGCCACTTTACTGCGGACGAGGGTGATCATGGTCTCCTGGTCCGTTGATGCGGAGGCTTCCTGATTAAGCAAGATTACTCCCCGCTGGTAGATTTTTCGAAGAATGCGATTGCCCTGCTCGATCCTTCGATTGAGGTCTCGTTCGGGAGAAACCGGGGACGCTCCTTTGTTTTTCTTCGTCTTTACCGGTGCAGGAACAGCTGCCGGAGTAAAGCTTTTCAATTCAGCCGTCAGTTGGGAAAGCTTCTGATCGAGCACCTCATCCTGGTATTGATAAAACGGATGGCTGGTGCGAAGGATCGCTGCTTTTTCCTCATTCAATTCCGACTCCGTCTTGATGATGGCGAAACTGAATGGGGCGATCAGGTTGTCATACATCCACGGCTTACCCTTTTCGTAGTCATACTGGAAATTAGTCTCCTTGGGAAGCGCCACGACAATCATGACCACTGCGGTGAACAACAAAACGTATTTGAATACCGTTTCGTGGCGGTTGGACAATCGGGCAAAGACGCTGGACATGAGGTACGAGGGTACGGGCTTTCAGCAAGTTCGATAAAATTGGCATCAAACGCATCGGAAAGACAGGTAAAATATCAACATGCAGCCCGGTCTCACATTCATATCCTTTCAGTAATTTTGCACCTCCATTCCATTCCTATGAAAGAAGTATATATCGTCGCTGCCCGTCGAACGCCTATTGGAAGTTTCGGCGGAGCCCTCTCTGCATTCACCGCTCCACAGTTAGGAAGCCATGCCATCAAAGCCGCATTGGATGAGATCAAGCTCTCACCGTCCGAAGTCGAAGAAGTTTATTTCGGCAACGTGCTATCAGCCGGTATCGGTCAGGCTCCGGTTACTCAAGCTTCCTTGGGTGCCGGCATTCCGAACACGGTTCCCGGAACTACAGTCAATAAAGTTTGTGCCTCAGGCATGAAATCGGTTGCCTTGGGAGCGTTGTCCATCATGACCGGAGAGCGCGACTGCGTGGTAGCCGGTGGCATGGAGAGCATGAGCAATATTCCCTACTACCTCGACAAGGCCCGGCAAGGGTATAAGCTGGGACATGGCACCTTGGTCGATGGTCTTGTCAAAGACGGACTGTGGGATGTCTATAAGGATTACCACATGGGTAACGCCGCTGAGCTCTGTGCGACCGAGTGCAAGATTTCCCGGGAAGATCAGGACGCATATGCGCTGGAGTCCTACCGCCGTTCTACGGAAGCTTATCGCGCCGGAAAATTCGCCGGTGAGATCGCACCCGTATCCATTCCTGTCCGAGGCAAAGATCCGTTGGTCATGGCTGAAGACGAAGAATACAAAAACCTGCGTGCCGACAAGGTAGCCGGATTGAAACCTGCTTTTCAAAAGGACGGCACTGTCACGGCCGCCAATGCCTCCAAGTTGAACGACGGAGCCGCAGCGTTGGTATTAATGAGCAAGGAAAAGATGGAAAAGTTGGGGCTGAAACCTTTGGCCCGCATTCTCAGTTTCGCAGATGCCCAACAGGCTCCCGAGTGGTTTACCACTGCCCCTGCCAAAGCGTTGCCCATCGCAGTGCAAAAAGCCGGATTGACCATGGATCAGATCGATTATTTCGAAATCAACGAAGCCTTCTCGGTGGTGGCCATTGCCAACAACCAACTGATGAAGCTCGATGCTTCCAAGGTCAATGTGTACGGCGGTGCCGTATCCCTGGGTCACCCGCTCGGAGCCTCAGGAGCCCGTATCCTGATTACCCTGCTGAACGTTCTCCGTCAAGAAGGCGGCAAGTTCGGAGCCGCCGGCATCTGTAACGGAGGCGGCGGTGCCAGCGCCATGATCCTCGAACGACTCTGATCGCCCTTCATGTTCGCCATCTGCCCCTTGTCCATCGTTCCTGTTCGGAAGGAGCCTTCCGACCGAAGCGAATTAGTCACTCAACTCCTGTTCGGGGAATGGGTCGAAATTCTGGAAACACAGGGCAACTGGCTACGCGTACAGATACTTCAAGACAACTACGATGGATGGTTGGACAACAAGCAGTTAACGCCTGTTGAAGAAAGCGAGGCCTTGACCCTTATCGGTGCTCCGTTCTTCTATACGCTAGAAACGAGTCACCCTATCACCTGTCCCGACGGCTCACATGTTCACGTGGTATTGGGGTCGCACTTGCCGTTTTGGAGAGAACATCAATTCCAGCTGTTAGACAAGACCCTACTGTTTGCCGGTCAGGTGACTTCGCCAGGAAAACCCCAAGCTTTGGAGATCCGATCCCTGGCATTACGCTACCTCAACACGCCATATCTCTGGGGAGGTAAAACCCCGTTTGGTATTGACTGCTCAGGCTTCACCCAAATGGTATTCCGGCTGAACGGCATCTCCCTGCCGCGAGATGCTTGGCAGCAAGCCAACACCGGCCTGACGGTTGACTGGGAAGAAGAATGTAAAGAAGGCGATCTGGCCTTTTTCCAAAATACGGAAGGCAAAGTAGTCCACGTTGGAATCGTTCTAGCGAATCAGGAAATCATACACGCCAGCGGGCAAGTCCGGATTGATACCCTGACCAAGGAAGGGATCACACACCGGCAGAAAGGAAACCGTACCCATACCTTACATAGCATCAAGCGTTTTTTTTAGGCCCCACCCCTTTCCTTCAACTGCGCCCAATCTTTTCCTGAGTGCGCATCTGACGAATTGTACCTTTCATCAGTTCCTTGCTGCCAATTTGACCCTGAAGCATTTCTTTTTAGGACAAATTGTACCTGAAAACAGCCCGATTCGGCATTGGCCATTCTTTTGAGCCGTGCCCGGTGAAATAAGTAGTTCACCATGAATCTCGAAAAATTCACCATCAAGGCACAAGAAGCCCTGCAACAAGCTCAGCAACTTGCCGCCCAAGGAGAACAACAATCCATCGAACCGGGACACGTGTTGAAAGGCATGTTGAGCGTCGATGAGAATGTGCTACCCTTTCTCTTTAAAAAATCAGGTATCACGCGTGATGTGATCGAATCCGGGATCAACGATCTGATTCGTTCTTACCCCAAAGTGGCAGGCGGAAAGCAGTACATATCCGATGATACCTCCAAGGTCTTGCAAAAAGCCACCTCCATGGCCCAGAGCTTGTCCGATGAATTCATTTCACTCGAACATCTCTTCCTGGCGCTGTTGGACAGCAAAGAGAAAACCGGACGATTCCTTCGGGAGAAAGGCATGACGGCCAAAGACGCCCAAGCAGCCATTCACGAGCTTCGCAAAGGAAGTCGTGTGACATCCGCATCGGCCGAGGAGAATTACCAGTCCTTGAGCAAATACGCGAAGGACCTTAACGACTTGGCTCGACAAGGTAAATTGGATCCGGTGATTGGCCGCGATGAAGAAATCCGTCGGGTCTTGCAGATCCTATCCCGCCGTACTAAAAACAACCCCATCCTGATTGGCGAACCCGGTGTTGGAAAAACAGCGATTGCAGAGGGATTGGCTCATCGCATCATCGATGGAGACGTGCCTGAAAATTTAAAGAGCAAGGTCGTGTATTCGCTGGATATGGGTGCGCTAGTGGCAGGCGCAAAATACAAAGGTGAATTTGAAGAGCGACTAAAATCTGTTGTAAAAGAGGTAATCAATGCTGAAGGAGAGATCATTCTATTCATCGATGAAATTCATACGCTCGTTGGAGCAGGCGGCGGTGAAGGAGCTATGGATGCAGCCAATATCTTGAAACCCGCGCTTGCCAGAGGAGAATTAAGAGCGGTTGGTGCAACAACCTTGGGCGAATACCAGAAGTATATTGAAAAGGATAAAGCCCTCGAGCGTCGCTTCCAAAAAGTACTGGTCGAAGAACCCGGAACTGAAGATGCCATATCCATCTTACGTGGCTTGAAGGAGCGGTACGAGACACACCATAAGGTGCGTATCAAAGACGAATCCATCATCGCCGCCGTAGAGTTGAGTGAGCGGTACATCAACGACCGATTCCTGCCGGACAAGGCGATCGACCTTATCGACGAAGCGGCTTCCAAATTACGGTTGGAGATTGATTCCGTACCTGAAGAGCTGGACGAGCTCAATCGTAAAATCATGCAGCTTGAAATCGAACGGGAAGCCATCAAGCGAGAAAAAGACGAAAAGAAACTAGGCGACCTCAACGAGGAAATCGGAAACCTATACGAAGAACGGCAGCAGCTCAAAGCCAAATGGGAGGCCGAACGTCAGATCGTCCAAGGCATTCAAAACCTCAAAGAAACCATGGAGAACCTGAAAGTGGAAGCCGAACAGGCTGAACGAAGCGGTGACTATGGAAAAGTGGCTGAGATACGCTACGGTCGCATCCGCGAAACAGAGAGCAAACTGACAGAACTGGAAAAACAACTGCTCTCCTCCCAGCGAGAGAAAGCGCTCATCAAAGAAGAAGTGGATGCAGAAGACATTGCCGAAGTGGTG
Source organism: uncultured Flavobacteriales bacterium (assembly GCA_964455985.1). Classification (GTDB taxonomy): domain Bacteria; phylum Bacteroidota; class Bacteroidia; order AKYH767-A; family 2013-40CM-41-45; genus Pollutiaquabacter. The sequence goes on along the minus strand of CAYWDY010000107.1, from coordinate 1,999 downwards.
AGCCGATGGACAGGTATCCCGATCACGCGCATGTTGCAAAGCGAGCGGGAAAAACTGCTCCACCTGGAATCCGAATTACACAAGCGAGTCGTCGGACAGGAAGAGGCCATCGCTGCGTTGAGTGATGCTGTGCGCCGCAGCCGCGCCGGACTTCAAGATATGAAACGACCTATCGGCTCTTTCATATTCTTGGGAACGACTGGTGTCGGAAAAACCGAATTGGCCAAAGCCCTGGCGGAGTTCCTGTTCAACGACGAGAACGCGATGACGCGCATTGATATGTCGGAATACCAGGAACGCCATACTGTTTCGCGCTTGATCGGAGCGCCTCCGGGATACGTGGGATACGATGAAGGAGGTCAGCTTACGGAAGCCGTACGCCGCAGACCCTATAGCGTCGTGCTGTTGGATGAGATTGAAAAAGCGCATCCGGATGTGTTCAATATCCTGTTGCAGGTACTGGACGATGGCCGACTGACCGACAACAAAGGTCGCACAGCCAACTTCAAGAATACCATCATCATCATGACCTCCAACCTCGGATCACACCTGATTCAAGAGAATTTCATAGAGCTCAATGAACTTAACCGGGAAGAAGTCATCGCACGTACCCGCAATCAGGTCTACGATCTCTTGAAAAAGAGTATCCGTCCTGAATTCCTCAACCGGATTGATGAAGTAATCATGTTCCAACCGCTGGATCGTGAGCAGATCCACCGTATCGTGGAACTTCAGTTCCTCCAGCTGAGCGGAATGCTGGCGAATAACGGCATAACCCTGACGGCCACACCGGAAGCTATCGACTGGCTGGCTCAGTTGGGTTTCGATCCGCAGTTCGGGGCACGGCCGATGAAACGGGTGTTACAGAAAAAAGTGATGAACGAATTGTCCAAACAAATACTGGCCGGACAAGTGGACAAAGAGGACCACATCGAAGTGGGACTCGACAGTACGAATCAGTTCGTATTCAAGAATATCCCGAAAGAAGTGAATGTCTGAAAGCAAACAAGGCTGTCGTAATCGACGGCCTTGCTGCTTATTGGATGGATGCCCGTAGCGAATTGCTCTTGGACGAAGTAACGGTGATCTTATCCCAGTCAAGCGCCGTACCGATAGAAATGTACATGAGTGAACTGGGGGTGAAATCGTAATTCAACACCTGATTTCCATAATTGATGCCCTTACTGTTTTCGCGGAGAAAGTCATTCAGGTAATAGCGAAAACGGACGAATTGCCCTTTGGGGAAATTCACTTCGGCAAAAAACGAAGGATTAAGTATGTTGGAATTACTCGAAAACCATTCTGAGCCCTTCGTCTTGGTGCTGTTGTAGAAAACCTTCTGCTTGTAGTTGAAGAAAAGTTCCAATTCAGCTCCGACAGCCAAGTATACATTCTTGGACATGCTGCCTATTTTCAACGCCAGCGGAATTCCCAAGGCATACTGACGTTGTTTGACTTTAACGACGTCGCCATTCTGGGTGAATTCGTTGATGAATCCGATGTTACGGACACCGATTCCCGTATACATACCCAAGGCCTTGGAGAAATCGACATGCAGCTGCTCCTGTGAATTCAAGAAGGCTGAGAAACGGACAATCGGGTTAACAGTCACCGGGGAATTGGGATCCGTGGAAGAGACCGCATCACTGACATCTCCCCAGGAGAAGATGTACTCATAGGCACTTTTCCAATAGACATTATCTTCTACGACAGCCGTGGTTTGGGCCATAGAACGGGTCGTCAAACCCACGAAGAATAAGAACAGAATGGTAAGGGTGTTTTTCATAGAAGCGTGAATGGTGATAGGCCTCAAAGGTAGAAAAGAAAATATTGAGCGATTCCATGTATTTTTAAGGTCTCAATACGTTATTTCAACAACACCAGCATTCCCGTGCCCCCGACGGATAATTCTTCGCAACAGCAGCAGTTGGCACGAGCCCTGCTGACGCGCCATTGGGGCTATGCAGCATTCCGTCCGTTGCAGGAAGAGATTGTGCTT
>CAYWDY010000106.1:6511-8140 GCA_964455985.1 uncultured Flavobacteriales bacterium | reverse complement strand
GCTGGTGCAGAGGAAAGTCGGATTCGGATATTCTTGCACACGGATTCCACTACGTTCCGAATATCGATGGAGGCGACGCTTCAACAGGTAGTCTGTCGGATCTACGAGGTGTACTTGTTTTACTCCTAATGCGTTCAACTGCTCGAACAGTACAGCGGTGCTTGATTCTCGTTCGTGGCTGGTGATGTATCGGGTCGTAAAGCCGCCTTCGCGCAACAGCTTTTCATAGCGTTGCATGGCAATCCGGTGGAATGCCAGTTTCTGTTTGTGGAAACGGTATTGGTTGAAAAAGAGATCATCCTCAATCAGCCATACCGGTCTGCCGGTATGAAGAGCGGGATGTTGTTTGAATAACTGATGCGGATAGATCAGCGAAATTGAGTCGGTCATGGGTTGGAAGACCGCCTCAACGGAGGGGCAGCGAATCCAACGAAGTAAACACCCAGCTTAGGCGGTTGGTTGCGGAGCAGAAGGAAAAAACAAGAGCTTCGTTGGGTGCACAACCCGAACACATGCCGTTGGCCACGTAGTCTATGCCTTCGGGTGTCGTGTAGGAAAACCGCTGCACCTTATAGCCGAGGTCGCCGGCCAGACAAATCACGGGAATGCCTCGGGATTTGACCTGTACCAGCCGGGGATAGATATCTTGGTAAAAGTTGTTGGGATTCGTACACCAGAAACAGGTTCCGGTACCGCCGTTACACACGGAATCAATCATGGGCTCCAAAACGGGCTCCCCGGGCATCCAGATCAGTTTGTGGCTCATCACGACGAGTGCGGAAGAATATCGGATGGTGTCCGTCACCTGACGGATCAGGTCCAGTTGGTCGCCTACCATGTTGGAAAGGCTGTCCTGGGTATCCAGCACCAAAAAAGTGATGCCATACCGATAGCGGGCATAATACAACGGGTGCCCGAGCAGTTGACGGACCATATCGGGCTGGTCGTAGTCGTGGTTGCCGATCGCCCATAGCGTGTTTTCGCTTCTGAAATCAAAGATGGAATCGCCCCAAAGCAGGGTGGCGGTATCCAGCGTGGTTTGGGTAAAAAGGTCGCCGCCCAACAGGGTGAGATCGAAGGCGCTGTAATCGAGTCGCTCTACGGTCGTGTCGATGTCGTTATAGAAAATATAGGGCACATAGGGATGCGACAGGAAGAGGAATTTACGGTCGGTGTCGGGGATAGCGACGTCCTCGTCCTTGCATGGTTGACAACCGGCCCACAGCAGAACGGAAAGAAAGAGGGCAAGTCGCGAGGTCATGAACGGCAAAGATAGTCTCTGGTCCGGCAAGCGGAACTGATTTCACTCATCAATTTCCTGTTATTCAGGGCATTGAACGATTATCCGGAGGATAGGCCAAAACCCCCATTCAGGGAGGCTTTAGAGAGGTCCGATTTGGGCATCAAAACTGCCTTTTCTTTTTGAAATCCGCCTTTTGCCCTCTACATTTGTTTCCCTCTACCGGAACTTATTTTCCGGAGAATTGTTTGGAAATCAAAATACTGTCTTCGTCCGGAAATCTCCGGCATCGATTACACCCCACAACCTATGATCGCCTCACTTCGCATGTTTTACTCTTCTGTCGGCCGTAAACTGATCATGGCCCTGACGGGTTTGTTCCTCTGTGT
>CAYWDY010000106.1:0-6501 GCA_964455985.1 uncultured Flavobacteriales bacterium | reverse complement strand
GAGCACCTCTACGGAAATCTTCAACTCTACAAGATAGACGGAGGTAACGCTTTCAACTAGTACTGTGACTTCCTGGTGGGCAACATCATCGTGCGCACCGTAGAGTTCGCACTCTTTGGAGGTATTCTCCTTCACGCGCTGGATGGACTGTACTTGACGTGGCGTAACCGCCAGGCGCGTCCGCAACGCTATGCCGTCAGTCATCCCGGCAAGAACAGCACCTGGTTCTCACGCAACATGGGACTCACCGGCAGTGTGATATTCGTATTTCTTGTCGTCCACTTGCGCACCTTCTTCGTGCCGCATCGTTTTGAAGGAGCAGAAACTTCCATGGCGCACGATGTGGCAACGGCCTTCCAATCGAATATCTATGCTGCTCTCTATGTAATTGCCATGGTGATTCTTGGAGCACACCTCAACCACGGTTTTCAGTCGGCCTTTCAGACCATGGGTTGGAATAACCACCGTTACTCCTCCATGCTGAAATCCATCGGCACCGGTTTCGCCCTGCTGGTTGCTGTTGGTTTTGCATCCTTCCCGATCTTCTTCTACTTCGACTTGTTCGGTGTCGCATCGAACATTCTTCATTCCGCATATTGATCCCACGTACGATGGCATCCTCTCCTAAATTAAATTCAAACATTCCTGAAGGTCCGCTTGAAACCAAATGGACCCAGCATAAATCCACGGTTCGACTGGTCAGTCCTGCCAACAAGCGTCGTCTTGACGTGATTGTTGTCGGTACGGGCTTGGCCGGAGCTTCGGCCGCCGCTTCCCTGGCGGAATTGGGGTACAACGTCAAGGCGTTCTGTTTCCAAGACAGTCCCCGCCGTGCGCACTCCATCGCGGCGCAAGGAGGTATTAACGCGGCTAAAAATTACCAGAACGACGGTGACTCTACGTTCCGTCTCTTTTACGATACCGTCAAAGGTGGTGACTACCGTGCTCGCGAAGCCAACGTATATCGCTTGGCTGAGGTGAGTGCCAACATCATCGACCAATGCGTCGCGCAAGGCGTTCCTTTCGCCCGTGAATATGGTGGCTTGTTGGACAACCGTTCCTTCGGTGGTGTACAGGTGTCGCGTACGTTCTACGCCCGCGGACAGACCGGACAGCAGTTGCTGCTCGGTGCCTACAGCGCGCTGGAACGTCAGATTGCAAAAGGTGCCGTGAAAATGTATGCACGTCATGAAATGGTCGAGTTGGTCGTAATCGACGGTAAAGCGCGCGGAATCATCGCTCGTAATTTGGTTACCGGTGAACTCGAGCGCCATTTCGGTCACGCCGTGTTGCTCTGCTCCGGCGGCTACGGAAACGTATTCTATCTGTCTACCAATGCTATGGGTAGTAACGTAACGGCTGCCTGGAAAGCACATAAGAAAGGGGCCTTCTTTGGAAATCCTTGTTTCACCCAAATTCACCCCACCTGTATCCCGGTGAGTGGTGATTACCAATCAAAATTGACGCTGATGTCCGAGTCGCTTCGAAACGACGGACGCGTATGGGTTCCTAAAGCGGTGGGCGATAAACGCACGCCGGAACAGATACCGGATGAGGAGCGTGATTATTACCTCGAGCGTCGTTATCCGGCGTTTGGAAATCTGGTGCCTCGCGACGTGGCATCACGTGCTGCCAAGCAAGTATGTGACGAAGGTCGCGGTGTCGGTCCTTCCGGACTTGCTGTCTACCTCGATTTCCGCGATGCCATCAAGCGTCTGGGTCAGCACGTCATCAGTGCTCGTTACGGAAACCTTTTCGAAATGTATGAGAAGATTACCGGCGAGGATCCATACAAGACACCGATGCGTATCTATCCGGCAGTGCACTATACGATGGGTGGCTTGTGGGTTGACTATAACCTGATGACCACCGTACCTGGTCTCTACGCACTCGGCGAAGCCAACTTCTCCGACCATGGTGCCAACCGCTTGGGTGCTTCGGCACTCATGCAAGGACTGGCTGACGGTTACTTCGTCATTCCTTATACGTTGGGTGATTACCTGGCCGATGATATCCGTACTGCAGCGATCCCTACCACTCATCCGGCCTTTGAAGAGGCTGAAAAAGCGGTTCGTGAACGCACGGAGAAACTCATGTCCATCAAGGGTACTCAAACGGTCGAAGACCTTCACAAGAAATTGGGAAAGATCATTTGGGATTACTGTGGCATGTCGCGTACGGCTGAAGGATTGACCAAGGCCTTGGGTATGATTGAAAACCTCAAGAAAGAATTCTGGTCCGACGTCCGTATTCCAGGCGCTGTGGATGAATTCAATCCGGAGCTGGATAAGGCAGGTCGAGTAGCTGACTTTATCGAGTTGGGTGAGCTTATGATTCGTGATGCCCTGATGCGAAACGAATCGTGTGGCGGACACTTCCGGGAAGAGTCACAGACCGAAGACGGCGAAGCACTGCGCGACGATGAAAACTTCGCGTTTGTGGCTGCTTGGGAATATACCGGCAGCGAGCCCGTATTGCATAAAGAGGAATTGAACTTCGACGTGGTTCACCCCACGCAGCGTTCGTATAAATAATCCGATGCTGTAGCCGCAGGGCTGCAGGCAGATAATATCGAAAACATGGCAGAGAGCATCAACCTCAAGCTGAAGATCTGGAGACAGCGCAACGCGAAAGACTCCGGTCATTTTGAAACATACGATATGCCCGGTGTCAGCACCCACATGTCTTTTTTGGAGATGATGGATGTGTTGAACGACCGACTTATCCGGGACGGTAAAGACCCGGTCGCCTTTGACCACGATTGCCGCGAAGGAATCTGTGGCATGTGCAGCATGTACATCAACGGCCGTGCTCACGGTCCGCTCAGAGGTACGACTACCTGTCAGCTCCACATGCGTCATTTCTCCGACGGAGAAACCATTACCATTGAGCCCTGGCGTGCTTCGGCATTCCCGGTTATCAAGGACTTGGTGGTAAACCGTTCGGCATTCGATAAGATCATTGCTGCAGGTGGCTATGTTTCGGTCAATACCGGAAACGCTCCTGATGCTAATGCCTTGCCGATCGAAAAGCAGTTGGCTGACGAAGCGTTCGATGCTGCGGCTTGCATCGGTTGCGGCGCCTGCGTCGCTACCTGTAAGAACGCATCAGGGATGCTCTTCCTTTCCGCCAAAGTATCTCACCTGGCCTTGTTGCCACAAGGGGAACCTGAGCGTCGCGAGCGCGTGCTGCGCATGATCGATGCACACGACGAGGCAGGACTCGGCGCTTGCACCAATACCGGAGCTTGTGAGGCCGAATGTCCGAAGGAGATTTCCATCAGCCATATCGCCCGCTTGAACCGCGAGTACGTCCGTGCCAGTCTGACAAAGTGATTGCCTGATAGGTATAAAAAAAGCCCGCCAAATCTGGCGGGCTTTTTTGTTGGTAGTGTATCAAGATTACTTCTTCAGTACCACGCGCTGGGTGCTGGATCCTGATTCGGTTTTTACCGTGACCATGTAGACGCCGGCGTTCAGGTCACTGAGGTCAAGTACCAATTCGTTGGTATAGCCGTTCATGGCAGTACGTTTAACCTCAGAGCCGAGTACGTTGGCGATGGATACTTGGGTGGATGAGCTTGGGTTGTTGCTCAAATCGATAACCAAGCGGCCGGAGGTAGGATTAGGATACATACCTACGGAGAATTTTTGTTCTGGAGAAGAAACGCCAACGGCGCCGACCGTAGCACAGAAGTCATCGAAAGCGACATTGCCTACGCTCTTGTCGTAGAAGAACTTGATGTGTTTGGCGCCCGGGCTGAGAGGATATTCCATGATCATGGTGTCGGCGGTGATATGGTCCATGGACGCAATCAGGGTCCAGTTCACGCTATCCGTAGTTTCATAGATATAAAAGGTGCTCAGGGTGTCGGTAGAATTACCTTTCATCCAGAAATTGAAGTGATCGGCTCCGAGGATATTCGGGGTGATGGCAGTGGCGCTGTCGACGCCGAACTTGTAGGAGTTAGGTCCACTGACACCGGAGCTGGTCTGACTCGTATAGAAGCTGTACTGCAGGTAATAGCTGAAGTACCAACCGTTGTAATGCTGGTAGGTGGGGTAGGTGATAGAATCCGGGGCGTAGTTGGTGAAATTCTCACAAAGCACGTTGGTTTGTGCTTGAGAAATCAGGGAAGCAACGGACAAGAGGGCAATCAGGTAGAATTTCTTCATGGTGGGTTGGGTAATTAGTCCTCAAAGGAAGCAAGAAAATGCTTGTTTTCCAAATGACTAGGGTGGTGTAGAGGCGTGATCTTGGCGATGCAAGCTGTCGGTTTGTTACCTTCGTGTCATGTCCAAGTTTCTAATCGCCTGTCTGGGAAATATAGGTCCCGAATATGAAAACACCCGGCACAACATCGGTTTCAAAGTCGCTGATGCTTTGGCCGTTGCCTTATCGGGCGATGAGGGTTCGGATTCCAAGCGACTGTTCCAGTCAGACCGTTTAGCTGATGTCTGTCATAGTAAATTCAAGGGCAAACAAGTGGTCATCATAAAACCGACGACCTTTATGAACCTGTCGGGCAAAGCGGTCAATTACTGGTTACAGGCCGAGAAATTGTCGCCGCACAGCATGTGGGTGGTGACGGATGATCTGGCACTTCCATTTGGCACGTTGCGTATCCGTAAGAAGGGAAGTGATGGCGGACATAACGGTCTGGCAGACATTATACGCACGTTGAACACGAGTGAATTTCCGCGCTTGCGCTTCGGTATTGGCAGTGATTTTGCCAAGGGGCAGCAAGTGGATTACGTCTTGGGGGAGTGGAGCAAGGAGGAGCAGGATTCGATGAAAGAGCGACTGGAAAAATGTATCCAGATCGTGAAGGGATTTGCCACCATTGGTGTCGACCGGACGATGTCCGATTTCAATAATAAGTGAGGGTATAGCTGCGTAAAACAAAAGGCCCCCGCGAAGAGCAAGGGCCTTTTGTGTTGAATAGTATTCAGGCTTATTTCTTGGCAGCGGGAGCAGCTGCGCCTGCGGCCGGAGTGGCGGCAGTAGCCATGGCACGCGTGGTTTTAACACCAGCGATTACGTTGTTGGGAGAATCGAGGAAGGTTACGCCGTCCACGCTCAGGTCGCGTACGCGAACGTGATCGCCGATGTTGAGATCGTCGATTTTCACTTCTACGTAATCAGGCAGTTGCTTGGGCAACGCTGAAATCTTCAGCTTGCGCATCTTGTTGACCAGGATACCGCCGGCGCGTACGCCAACAGAATTGCCGGTCACTTTGATAGGTACTTCCATGCTCACGGGCTTGTCTTCGAAAAGCTCCATGAAATCGATGTGTGCGATGGCATCCGTTACCGGGTGGAACTGGATGTCCTTCATGATCGACGTGTAGGTCTTTCCGTTGACATTCAAGATGACGGTGTACACTTCGGGGGTGTAAACCAGATGGCGGAAGTCAAGTACCGGTGCGCTGAAGTGGACTTGTTCTTTTCCACCGTACAGGACACACGGAACCTTACCCTCTGCTCGCAGTTTTTTCAATTCCTGCTTAGACTGAGCTGCTCTCAAGTCGCCGTTAATTGTAAATGACTTCATGACTTTTTTAATTAAGAATTAAGGATTAAGAATAGTGAATTATGAATGGTACTTGAATTATACGAGGAAGAGTTCCGAGATACTCTCATACACGTACACCCGGCGGATGATACGAGCAAAGAGTTCGGCAGAATGAAGGACTTTAATTTTGGAGGAAGATTGGCGGAGGGGAATGGTGTCGGTGACAACCAACTCAGTCAATCTTGATTTTTCGATGTTTTCGTAGGCTTTGCCGGAGAGGACCGGGTGGGTGCAGCAGGCACGTACGCTTTTGGCGCCTTTGTCGAAGAGCATATCCGCTGCCTTGGTCAGGGTGCCGGCGGTGTCGACGATATCATCGATAAGTACTATATCTCGTCCTTCGACGTCTCCGATTACCGTCATTTCAGCGATGTGGTTAGCGCGGGACCGGTGTTTGTCACAGATAACCATTTCCGCGTTGAAGTTCTTGGCATATCCGCGTACCCGGTTGACACCACCCATATCCGGAGCGGCGAAGGTGAGGTTAGGCAAGTTCAACTGCTGGATATAAGGAACGAAAAGCGAGGAAGGTTCGAGGTGATCGACGGGGATGTCGAAAAAGCCTTGGATCTGAGGGGCATGAAGATCCATGGTAATGACCCGGGTGACACCCGCCGCGGTAAGCATATTGGCCATCAGCTTAGACGCGATGGATACCCTCGGTTTGTCTTTCCGGTCGGAACGTGCGAACCCGAAGTAGGGGATGACGGCGGTGATGTAATGGGCCGATGCGCGTTTAGCGGCGTCGATCAGCATCAACAACTCCATCATGTTGTCCGAAGGTGGGAACGTGGATTGGATGATGAAAACATCGCAGCCGCGGACCGATTCGTTGAAGGAGGGAGAAAATTCGCCATCGGAGAAACGCGTCACCTGCACTTCACCGAGGGGTTGCCCGTAGGAAGCAGCGATTTGCTCAGCCAGGT
>CAYWDY010000105.1:0-8223 GCA_964455985.1 uncultured Flavobacteriales bacterium | reverse complement strand
AAAGTGATCACGGGCCAATCGAATCGTATCGATGCAAGTAACGCCACCTGGAATGGTTCGACAACGGTATTTCCGATGTTTAAAGCCGAGGCATGTGTCGCCCGGTTGTTGATCGATGGTGTTGCCGATACTTTTGAAGTCAACACGGTAGTCAAAACCATCAAACAGAATCCGGGATTTGTCGTAGCGGATTTTGAATTCGGTCTTAATCCTGCTTGGACGCGCTTCGTCCAGTCGGGTGCCAACATGGACTTCAATGTAAAGTCCGATTCACTGGCACCGCAAGGTGCCAAATACTTGAAGATGGCGGGCACGGTGAATTGGGACTACCTGATCGGATTGATTGATTTTCCGGCTACGGCCTATTCCTCCAGTAATACCTTCCCTTTGTCTCCTAATCCGGATGATGTCTATTTCAATTGCCTGATCTACGGTGTCCCCAACACCAACGAATCTTTAGTTCTATTTCAATTCAAGGAGGATGAGAATGGCGATGGCGTCTACAACAATGCTACCACCGACGATGAATACGATTACCAGATCACCGTAAACTGGGAAGGTTGGAAGTTGGTCTCCATCAAGTACAACGACATCATCAGCCTGTATAACGGACAGCCTACCTCCCCGCACGGCAACGGACTGCACAATCCGGATAAGCTCGCCAAGATTTCCATGTTGCATCTGGCAAATCCAGCCGATGGTTTCGCCTCCACTAAAATCGATTACATCCTCTTTACCTCTTCGCCTCTCGAGCCCTGATGAAACTTCGGTTGCTGTATATCTTTTTTCTGCTTCAACGGGTTGTCATGGCTCAGTCAGGGTCATCGTGGGTGAAGATAGAGCCTCAGGGGCTGTATGACCTCGAATCATCCACAGATACTTTTGCTTGGAATGGTTTCAAATCGGTCAATATCTACTCGGATGATACTGGATCAGAAGTTTGGATATCCAAGGAGACGCATTGTGTGACACTGGAACGGGTCTCTATGCCCGTGACTGAAGGCAGTTACGCGTTGCATGTCAAGTGGGATAAAGTAACGGGAGGCTGTGCATGGATTGGTATGGGTTTCGGCTGGGAGGATTGGCAAGCCAAAGACATGTCGGGTTTGTTGTATGATGCATCCGTTCAACTGAAAGTACGTGCCGTGCAGGGGAGTTTCTCCAACTTGCCCGTGGCGTTCGCCTTTGAAGATTACACAGGTGTACAGACCTACTGCGGATTCAATGCCAAACAAGCTTCGGGACGCTTTACCGACCAAGCATGGACTACCGTGACCATACCGTTGTCTGAATTCCCCTTTCTCCGTAATGGGGCGGAGCTCAGTAAGGTTAAACAATTCATGATCCAATTGGAGGGAGCCGGTGACGTTTACGTAGATGATATCCGATTGATTCCCCATAGCCGATGACTCGCAAAAGACACATAGCGATAATCGGAATGTTCCTCTGGTGTGCAGGGGAGCTGGTAGCTATGCCCTCTGCTATCCCTATTGATTCTTTGTTGAGACGGATGACGTTAGAGGAGAAGGTGGGGCAGATGTCCTTGATTGATTTAGGGGTCATCGCCAAGGGATCGATTTGCGCACTGCAACAACCTCAAGAGATCGATACGGCGAAGCTTCGTAGTGCTATTCAGCAGTATCACATAGGTTCTGTCTTGAATGTAGGTTGTGGAAGCGGTACGATCTCGTTGGAGAATTGGCGATCTATTATCACATTGATCCAGTCCGAAAATTTACGCTACTCCCGAATGGGCATTCCAGTCCTGTATGGGGTTGATGCCATTCATGGAGCCAATTACACCCAGGGAGCCACGCTTTTTCCTCAGCCTATTGGACAGGCTGCTACCTGGAATCCTGATCTGGTTGAAGAGTTGAATGCGGTCACTGCCTATGAAGTTCGTGCCTCGGGTATTCCTTGGAATTATTCTCCGGTACTTGATATTGGACGCCAACCGCTGTGGTCTCGCTTTTTCGAAACGTACGGTGAGGATGTGTGTCTGGCAACCTCCATGGGCACAGCCGCGGTAAAGGGTTTGCAGGGCTCGGATGTAAACAGTCCATACCAGGTGGCAGCATGCATGAAGCATTTTTTGGGGTATGGGTTTCCACTGAGTGGACACGATCGAACACCGGCCTGGATCAGCGAGCGGGAATTGCGCGAGTATTTCTTGCCCACCTTCGAAGCAGCCATTCACGCCGGCGCCCGGACGCTTATGGTCAATTCAGGCGAGATCAACGGTACACCCGTGCATGCAGATCGTTCTATACTCACCACGCTGTTGCGTGACGAGTTGGGATTCCAAGGCGTAGTGGTGACGGATTGGGAAGACATTTATAAATTGGTTTCTGTGCATCACGTAGCCCGTGACAAGCGAGAAGCAGTTAAATTAGTGATAGAGGCTGGCGTTGACCTGAGCATGACGCCCAATGATTTTGAGTTCAACGATTTGTTCATTGATCTGGTGAAGGCCGGGGAGGTTCCGATGTCACGCATAGATGAATCCGTGCGAAGGGTCTTGCAACTGAAGAAAGACTTGGGGTTATTCGAGATCACGGTTCATCCGGCCACTGCCTATGGCAAGTTTGCTGATTCGGTTCACATCGAATTATGCTACCGTGCCGCGTCTCAATCCATTACACTGTTGAAGAATGAGAAGTCGACCTTGCCCTTGGACCTGTCTCGCGAAAAGGTTTTCGTTTGTGGCCCTGCCGCCAACTCCCTGAATCTGTTGAACGGTGGTTGGACGCACACGTGGCAAGGCGTAGACGACCGCTTCAATACGCCTGGAAAACGGACTGTAATCGAAGCCTTGCGTAAGTCGGGCGAGGTAAGCTATGTACAAGGCGTAACTTTGGATTCGATCATCGATCTGGAAGCGTGCGTGTTGAAAGCGCGAGAAGCGGATAAGATTGTTGTCTGTTTGGGTGAACAGCCGTGTACGGAGATTCCCGGTAATATCAATGATCTTACGCTTCCGGAAGCTCAACTTCGCTTGGTTGAACGGATGCTCGAATTGAAAAAGCCGGTTGTTTTGGTCTGCTGTTTCAACCGACCGCGCATCATTCATGCAGTGGCCAGTCGGGTTTCAGCGATTCTCTATGCCTACTTACCCGGTGATGAAGGCGGCAGAGCCGTGGCCGATGTATTGACCGGTGTAGTAAACCCTTCTGGTAAATTGCCCTTTACGTATCCTTCCGCCACGAATGCGTTGCTACACTACGATCATAAGTCGTCCGAAGAGTTGGATACCGATTTTTCCTTGAATGCCTTTCGTCCTGAATTCAATTTCGGTGATGGCATTTCCTATACTCGCTTCGAATCGCGTTCGCTGACCGTTTCATCAACGGATATGAACCTGACTGATTCTATCGAGGTGAAGTTGGTGCTTTCGAATGTCGGTGACCGGGAGGGTGATGAAGTGGTGCAATTGTATTACAAGGACCTCGTCGCCTCCATCACTCCATCCGTTCGAAAACTGGCTGCGTTCCGAAAGGTTCATTTGGAAAAAGGGGAGGAGAAGCAGGTCTCTTTCGTGCTACATGCGAGCGATCTTTCGTTCATCAATAAATCCCTGCAACGTGTGACCGAGCCTGGCGACTTTGAATTAACCACCGGAACTTTAAAAACCATGATCCATGTTCATTGAAATCAAAAAACTGATAGGTGTGTTGGGGGCTTGCCTTTGGCTTGTTGCCTGTGAGCAATCGGATCCTAATTTGGCTGGAGATCCGAATGAGGTAGGCGATATCCGTTTCTCCGGATATGATTGGAATGTGAAGAACAGCTACGAAGGACTGATGGGTCCCGGATTGAATTATTTTTCAAATTCAACGGATAACGTTTGGGTTGATCAGGATGGATTGTTGCACCTAAAGATCACGAAGCGAAACAACAAATGGTATTGCAGTGAAGTCATCAGTACTCAGGAATTCGGTTATGGTACCTATGTGTTCACGGTGGATGGTGATTTGACCACGTTGAATCAAAAAGCGGTTTTTGGACTTTTCACCTGGAGCGATTACACTTTTGTAGAGGAGGCAAACAGTGAGGTCGATGTGGAGTTTTCCCGATGGAACAACCCGGCCGATTCCTTCCTCTTGACGTACAGTGTGCAGCCTGTTTGGTTTGACAATCCCTTGCCTTACACCGAGCGTTCACGCCGGCCGGCTATGGCTGTAAGTAAGTTACGTTCCACCACGACTCACGTGTTCAACTGGACTCCTGATACGATCACCTGGCGTTCCTACGACGGAGATTCCTATACGGGTACTCCTTTTGCTACGTGGTCGTTCGATAAGTCCAATCAGCCCCGGCAAAAAATGGAGGGCGGTCGTACCTCGCAGCCGGTGGTTATTCCTGATCCATCCAACACGACCAACGCCCGCATCAATCTTTGGTTGCTGGGAGGACTTGCTCCCACGGACAACCGTGACATCGAGGTGGTGATCCGGCAATTCCGTTACATACCCCGCTAATTCCAATATCTATCTAAATACCTACTAACCTCTATCACTAATCTCTAACCCACAGTACCATGAAAAAACAAGTACTCCTGATCGCCGGCGTGTTTTTGTTCGCAACGCGCTTGTTCGGTCAAACGCAGGTCGATCTTCCGATCGACTTCGGTAATGCGAACGTAAACTACGACTTGGTCGATTTCGGTGGCAACACCAGCATGCTCGCGGCGGATCCTACCGATCCCAACAACACGTCGTGTATGATCGACAAATCGGCTGCTGCCCAAACCTGGGCCGGTACCACCATCGGTGGAACGTTAGGATTCGCCAATCCTATTCCTTTCGCATCCGGTTCTACGGTCATCACCATGCGTGTCTATTCTCCCGATAGCGGCATCCTTATCCGTTTGAAGGCGGAGAACCTGAACGATGCTACGCAGTCGGTCGAAACGGACGCATACACCACCACCTCGAATGCCTGGGAGACGCTGACTTTCGATTTTGCCAACCAGGCGACCGGAACGGCAGCTATCAATTATTCGTATGTATATAACAAGCTTTCTGCGTTCTTCAACTTTGGTGTTGACGGTGCTACTGCGGGTCAAAAGACTTACTACTGCGATGATATCAATTTCGTACCCGGACAGCCAACCACGGTAACATACACGTTCCAGGTACAAAATCCGGATTCTACACCGGTTTATGTGTTCGGAAGCTGGAACGGTTTCAGCAATTGGCCCGGCACTCCGATGTCGCCCCTGGGCGGAGGCGTATATACCGCCGATATCGTATTGAATCCTTCCTCCAGTTATGAGTACTTGTATGTCAACGGTCCTACGCCTACGAAAGAGGTGTTGGATCCAGCCTGGGCTTGCACCAATGGTAATGCACAGTACACCAATCGCACTCTTCTCACCGGTACCACTGATGCAGCGCTTTGCGCCATCTGGGCTACTTGCAACTCCTGTAATGTAGTAGTCTCCAATCCTATCGATCTTCCCATCACCTTTGATGATACGACGGTAAATTATGCTTTGGTGGATTTTGGTGGAAACACTAGCGCCATCACGGCTGATCCGGTTGGCGGTTCCAATCAGGTGCTGCAAGTGGATAAGTCCAATACGGCGCAGACTTGGGCCGGAACGACAATTGGTGGTAACGGTCTGGCCAATGCTATTCCATTCGCTTCTAATGCTACCCGTATCTCCATGCGCGTGTATTCACCCGATGCCGGTATCGTGGTACGACTGAAGGCTGAAGATGCAGCCAATGGTGCTGTCAGTGTTGAGACGGATGCAGTTACTACCACCAGCAATGCGTGGGAAACCTTGGAATTCAATTTCGCCAACCAGGCCTCTGGAACGGCCGCCATCAATTTTGCAAATACATACAACAAGTTGTCCGCCTTCTTCAACTTCGGTGTGGATGGTGCTACTGCCGGTGCTAAAACCTACTATTGTGATGATATCACCTTCTTGCCTCCCGTATCTAACTTGATCAACGTAACTTTCCAGGTTCAGAATCCTGACAGCACTCCGGTTTCAGTTATCGGCAGTTGGGATTGGACAGCTTTCCCGGGTGTGCCTATGACACCTGTCGGTAATGGTATTTACTCCGGTACGGTTCCTCTGCAAGCTTCTTCCAGTTATGAATTCAAATTCGTCAACGGTGGTATTTCTACCTTGGAAACACTGGATCCGACATGGCCTTGCACCAACGGTAATGCGCAATACACCAACCGTACTTTGTCTTTGGGTACATCCGATACCACCATTTGCGCCGTGTGGAGTTCCTGCAACACCTGTAATGTCGTCGTGTTGACCCAAGTGGATCTTCCGGTAACCTTCGATGACGCTAACGTGAATTATGCGTTGGTGGATTTCGGCGGAAACGGCAGCAATATTGAGCCCGATCCTGCCGGTGGAACCAACCTCGTGTGCAAAGTGATCAAGAGCAATACCGCTCAGACATGGGCCGGTACCACCATTGGTGGTTCGCAGGGCTTCTTGAATTCAGTTCCCTTTGCGTCCGGCGCTACCACCATGAGCATGCGCGTGTACTCGCAAGATGCAGGTACGACTATCCGCATGAAAGTAGAAGATCCGACCAACGGTGCCATCAGTGTAGAAGCAGACGCCGTCACCACGACGAGCGGAGCTTGGGAAACGTTGAATTACGATTTCGCATTTCAAGCCACCGGAACCCAGCCTATCAACTTCGCCAACAATTACCAGAAATTGTCGGTGTTCTTCAACTTCGGCATCGACGGTGCCACCGCCGGAACGAAGACCTATTACTTCGACGACATTCAGTTCGGTGGAAGTGTTTCAGTAAATGGCGTGTTGAACGACCGTTTCCGTGTGGTAGTTGAAAACAACGGAATCGTCATCCGCTCTAACGGTTCGGAAATCATCCGCTCCTTGGAAGTGCATGATGTCGTAGGCCGCCAGCTCTACCGCTCCGCATCAACCTTGCCGGTGAATACCTTGATTCCGGTCAACTTCGATCGCTCTTCCCTCGTTGTTGTCAAAGTGACGACAGACGAAGGTGCCGCCGTTTACAAAGGCGTTGTGGTCAAATAAAAAGTAACTTCAAATCATGAAAGAGGCTCCAGCGATGGAGCCTCTTTCATGTATGGAGGAGAGTGAAATTTAAATCATCAAAGGAAAGGGATTGATTTGGCCGTCTTGATAATGAATTCAGTCGTTGTTTTATTTTTCAAAGATGAATTGGAGCAAGTGCTCTTCTAGGTGGGGAAATGTTTTCCTGAAAAGTATTCCGCCAGTCCGTTCACGGGGTGGCGCACGATTCTTCCCATGCGGGCCTGACGGGATTCCGCTACATTACACAGGATATCTTGAAAGTGAAAGGCGATACTGCCTACAAAATGCACGTCCAATTGACGGTAGTCAGGATATCCGCACACGTAAAGATCAAAAAACTCTTCGAAGCCCTGACGAACCGTACGACGCACCCACTCGTCAGCGGCTGCCTCTGATAAAAACTTGGCAAAGGAAGCCAACCATACATTTCCTCCCGGCTTGGAGTACACGTTGGCGATCATGATTTCTTTATTCATGACGTACTTGGCTTCGAAACGTGTTCGCAGAGAAGCAGGTAATATTCCGTAGAGGTAATGTGTAATCAATTTTTTACCCAACCAGCTTCCGCTCCCCTCATCACCCATGATATAACCCAGGCCGTAGTTGTTCGGAAAAATCTGCTTGCCGTCGAAGAAGCAGGAATTGCTACCCGTGCCCAGAATGCAGGCAATACCAGGAGAATCACCGCAAGTGGCTACAGCGGACGCATACACATCATGATCCACTACGATTTCAGCATGGCGGAAAACCCGGGATAGTCCACGGTGAACGATTTGATTACGCTCTTCGCTGGAACAACCGGCACCGTAAAAATAAATGTGCGTCACCTGATCCCGCACGGCCCGCAAATCAGGATTGACCATAATCTCCTTTTCAACGAAAGTCTCGTCACAGAAATAAGGATTGAAACCGGGCGTGCTGGTCTTGGGTAGAATTTTACCCTCGTCTACCGGAACCCAATCGCATTTGGTGGAACCGCTGTCGGCAACAAGAATCATGATACAGGTGTTGATACTGGATTACTGGTCACAAGGTACGCAATAGGCCGCCGAAGCGCACCTACAAAATGAAGTCAGAGGATATGAAATCAGATCGACGTTGTTCAAGAATATCCGAAAGAATGGCATCATTGAGCGTGCCTTGTTTGGCGGCGACCAACG
>CAYWDY010000104.1:5340-8299 GCA_964455985.1 uncultured Flavobacteriales bacterium | reverse complement strand
ATCGAAGGATGTTCATCCGATAAAGACGTCAAGCAAGTAGGTATCGAATGGTGTATCCAGCAATCGAAAGACCTGATGAAAGCCGGCGTACCTTGCCTCCACTATTACACAATGGGCAACGCTGACCTCACGTGCCGCATCGCCGAAAAGGTTTTCTAAAAAACAGCTTACCGGTTGCCCAGTCGTTGATCCATCAACCGGGCAATGTATTTACCCAAGATATCGAACTCCAGGTTCACGGTATCTCCTTGCTTCAAGCAGCTGAAAACCGTATGCTCATACGTGTAGGGAATGATCGTCACCGAAAAAAAACCCGGACCTGAATCCACCACGGTAAGACTTACTCCGTTGACACAAATCGACCCCTTAGGAACGGTCATGTGGCCACAGTCCGCGTCATAGGTAAAATGGAAATTCCAACTTCCTTCCCGCTCCTCAACCCCGGATACTATTCCTGTCGTGTCGACGTGTCCTTGCACGATATGCCCGTCCAGCCGATCGCCCAGTTTCATGCAGCGCTCCAGATTGACCAGTGACCCAACGGTCCAATGACCCAAATCGGTCTTGCGCAAGGTCTCCTCGACGGCCACTACATCATACTCATCGCGCTCCACATGAACCACGGTTAGACAGACTCCGTTGTGTGCTACGCTCTGATCAACCTTTAACTCCAGTGCCAGGGAAGATTGAATACGAATTCGCAAATTCGTGCCTTCGGCTGCTAACCGCGACACCTTCCCCATCGTCTCTATGATTCCTGTGAACATATTCGTAGCCCGTGATTATTCGCCGATCAATTGAATAGTGCCGTGCAGCTCCACGGTTTCCACGCCTTCCAAGCGGAAAAAGTTGACCAGACACGTGTAGTAATAAACGCCATCCGAACATTTTTTGCCGGAATTCATATCGATTCCATCCCAATTGATGTCGCGATCCGTCGTGGAGAACACTTCTGTGCCCCACCGGTTGAAAATATGCAGATCGATATCCTTCACATTCCGGTAAGGAGGACAATTCACCTGCTGCAGCTCCTGAGTCGTTGTCGAATCACACGGATGAAACAGATCGTTAACCCCGTCGCCGTTGGGCGTGAAGACAGAAGGCAACACATACTGACGGCAGCTGTCTACACAAACAGCTACAGGATCCGTGGACTCATTACCCAACTCATCCACAGCCGTCACTTTGTAGCAGCCCGTGAGCGATGCCATACCGCGGTGAGCATAGGTCGTATCTGTAGGACTCAACAACGAATCGATGCGTTCGTACCCGGATGTAGTCGTAGGTGCGTAATAGATATAGTATTTGACCACGTCATCTGCGCAGCTGTTGTTCGGATTGTTCCAGATCAATTCATTCACCTGATCGGCACACGAGGAGATGACCTGTAGCACAGGCGGACAGGGCGGCACATTGTCATAGGGAGCATCGCATGCCTGCTGCGAACGGTTCACGATCGGAGAAACAAATCCCGGAAACGTATAATCGCCGACACTTCGTACGTAATAACAGTACTCGATGTCATTAACCAAGTTGCTATCGATGTATGACGATGCCGTGGTGGTGGCGATGGAATCGAATTGGCCCGTTGATGGATTCAGTCGGAAAACATCATACCGGTAATTGGTCCACGGCACATTCTCCTGCCAAGACAACAGCAACCGCCCATCGGAAGGAGCAATCGACAGGAATACCGAGGAAGCAGCCGTAGCCGAACCTTTAAGCACAAGCTGTCCGTTGTCGGTGTACCACAATTCCACGGTATAAACGTGGGGCTGGCTTTCTGTATCCAACAGGGAGTCAATAGAGGTCGTATCCATCAAGATGTTCTTCACGTCGATCAAAACAGGAGAAGCAGGCGTAAAGCCGTTGGAACGATAGAGCTTGTACTGATAAGGACCCGGATATTGGACGGTATCCAACTCGGTGGGTTTACTCCACGCCACATAGACAGATCCCGTGTTCACGTTGGTAGTGCGCACATCTGCATTCGTCAGTACGGGCAAGTCTTTTTTCAGCGTAGCGCAGGCCTGGGGAGAAGCACAACTCTCCGAACCGTCGGCATATACCGCTGTGACGAGGTAACAATAATCGACACCGATCTGGAGACCTGAGCCTTGGTTGTCATCGGTGAATCGAATGGAGCCAGCGCCTAACGTCGTATCCAACAATTGGTAACCGGTATAGGATGGAGCTCCGTTATCACACGGACACGGGATGTTTCCGAGGTACGGGCCGTTGCGGCGGTAAATGCGATACCCGATCACATTGGCACACGAGGTAACCGTCCAATCCAAGTCGATACGATTGCCAGTAGGAACAGCGGTCAGGGATCCCGGTGGCGGACCAATCACGCGAATGAAGACACCTTTCAGACTGACCAAACTGATGGAATCAATAGAGACGATATCCTGAGCACGGAACTGAGCACGGTAAGGCTGCTGACGCACAAGATCACAGGTTGTGACCCAACGAAAATGGGACACAGCGGTATCATTGTTATAGATGACCGGACGGAACGTAGCCGAATCGCGTACTTCGAACGGCCCGCCGGTCGCCGAAAGCGAAACACGATCTCCGTCCGGATCGATGGCGATGACATCGAAATCTAGGGTATCACCCGCCAGCACACACGTGTCGTTGATAGGCTGGAATTCCGGCGGACGATTGGAACAATCACCGATCAGGATCTGCATGTCACGTGTTACATAGCCCAAATAGACGCCTCGTCTCCAGGAAACCACTTTGAACGCGACATTGTATTCTCCGGGCTGCACCGGTGAATCCCACACCAAATCTCCAGTCAAGGGATCCAAGGCGAGAAAATTCGAAGCGGTCGGATACGTGTACCCTGGAATCGGAAGTCCGGAAGCGCCGCGACAAACAGTCAATACATAGGAGAGACTGTCACCGTCGGGATCATACGCGTTCGGATTATGAATGAAAACTCGTCCAGTAC
>CAYWDY010000104.1:0-5330 GCA_964455985.1 uncultured Flavobacteriales bacterium | reverse complement strand
CATCCTTTATCAATCGGAGGATAAGTAAGCACCGGAGAATTGTTTGGAAAGCGATAGGGATCGATGATCAATTCGGATTCCACATAGAAAGGTACATCCACGGAATTCGGAATATTCACCACGCCCTCGTTACGATTAGGGTCCTCGAAGCGGATGACGTATGTGCCGTTGCCGGGGTACGTATGATAATTGACGTAAGTATTCTTGCTGATGTCGTTACCCAAGTTGATTTTGGATACACGATAGAAAGCCGCGAACGCGGAATTATCGCCAAAATAAACCGAGTCGAGCGACGGTCGGTCGGCTTGAATACTGCTGGTCCGCGTATAGGTGATGATGGTGATCTTGTAGGTCAACGCCGGAAACGGCCCTACGTATTCGAACGTGATTTCTCCGGCACGGTTGTGCGTAGCTTGTGCACACACGGCAGCCATCAGAAACACGACGAAGAGGAGAAGCCGGCGCATGAGGTCAGTAGGTGATCACTTGTTGTTCCATCATGACGGGCATGTCGCGGAGTTCATATTGCTGGTTGCGCAAACGCGGCTCGAAACCGGCTTCGCGGATGGCTTGTTGAATGCCGTTGGAGGTAAACCGATGGGGTGCTCCGGCCGCTGACACGACATTTTCCTCGATCATGATCGAACCGAAATCGTTGGCTCCACCGTGCAGGCAGAGCTGAGCGACGGACTTGCCGACCGTCAACCAGCTGGCTTGAATGTTCGGAATATTCGGAAGCATGATGCGCGAGATGGCCAGCATACGAAGGTATTCTTCTCCCGTCACCTGATTACATGTGCCGCGGATGCGATTCAATAACGTACCCTCGTCCTGAAAGGGCCAAGGGATGAAGGCAATGAATCCTTTGGCATCGGCTGGTTTTTCGGACTGTACCTCTCGCAACCAGACAAGGTGCTCAAAGCGTTCTTCGATGGTTTCCACGTGCCCGAACATCATGGTAGCTGACGTAGTGAGTCCTACCTGATGAGCAGCCCGCATCACATCAAGCCATTCACGACCGGAACATTTCCCTTTGGAAATCAACCGACGCACCCGGTCATTCAAAATCTCCGCTCCCGCACCGGGCAAGGAATCCAAGCCGGCCTCTTTGAGCGCAATCAACACTTCGGTGTGCGACAATCCTTCCAGCTTGGCGATATGCGCAATTTCCGGAGGCCCCAGCGAATGCAGCTTGAGCGTAGGATACAGCGACTTGAGCTGGCGGAAGAGATCCGAGTAGTAGGATAATCCAAGATCAGGATGGTGACCACCTTGTAACAGCAACTGCTCGCCACCGTAGCGGAAAGTCTCTTCGATCTTGGTCTTATACTGCTCGATGGTGGTGATGTAGGATTCGGCGTGGCCGGGTATGCGGTAGAAGTTGCAGAACTTGCAATTGGCGATGCAAACGTTCGTCGTGTTCACGTTGCGATCGATGATCCACGTGACGATCCGTTCCGGATGCAATCGCATACGCATTTCATGCGCCACCGTCATCAGTGCAGTGGTGGGTGCCTGCTCGAAGAGGTACTGCCCCTCCTCTGCCGTGAGGAATCCGAAATCAAGAGCTTTGTTGAAAAGGAAGTCGGTATTCATCAGGGGATTGCAATCAGGGGTGATAAATGAGAAAGGCACTTGTTGCCAACAGGGGGAAAATGAGTAATTTTCCGACTCTCAAATTTAAGAACTTCCATGCACACTTCCATTCGTTTGGCATCCACCTATAAGGCGGTTGATTCCCTGATTTTGGTCACTGATTCCAAGAGTGGCCTTCCGTCCGGACTCTTGTCCAAAGAAGAGAACAGTTTTGTCCAAAAAGAGTTAAAGGCGGATTTACCAGCTCCCCAAGAAGAAAGAAGGAGCAGCCTTGTGGGAGGCCATGCGTAAAGCCGGCGACTCCTTACTGGGCGTGTTCAACAAGAACAAATGCGAGCGGGTGGTCATTGTGGATGTCGCCGGACACGGTCCTGCCGTGCTGGCTATGGCCGAAGGCATGGCGCTGGGCAACTACCAATTCCTGAAATACAAGACGAAGGGAAATGAACCCAATTCCCTGAAAGAAATCGTCATCCAAAGCCCGCACCTTGGTCAATGAACCGCAGTCCTACCTCAACGCTACCGTCTTCGCCTCTGAACTGGCTAAAATGGCCCGTAAGGCCGGCGTACGTGTTGAAGTGATGCGAAAAGCCCGTATCAAGGCATTGAAAATGGGGGGACTTCTGGCCGTGAACCAAGGCAGCCAGCAGCCGCCCACCTTTACGGTGATGGAATACAAACCGCGGAATGCAAAAAACCGCAAGCCATTTGTATTAGTCGGCAAAGGAGTCGTTTACGATACGGGGGGCTTGAGCCTTAAGCCTACACCCAACTCCATGGATTACATGAAGTGTGACATGGCCGGTGGAGCCGCCGTCGGTTGCGCGCTTTACGCCATCGCCAAAGCCAAGCTGCCGGTTCACGTCGTCGCCCTGATACCCGCCACGGACAACCGTCCGGGCGAAGACGCCTACACGCCGGGGGATGTAGTGCACATGATGAGCGGTCACACGGTGGAGGTACTTAATACCGACGCCGAAGGACGCATGATCCTGGCTGATGCATTGCATTACGCCAAAAAATACAAACCCGAACTGGTGATGGATTTCGCTACCCTGACCGGTGCTGCCGCCGCCGCCATCGGAACCTACGGCATCGTTTGCATGGGAACGGCCGAAGAGAAAATGAAATCAGCCCTCCGGGAAGCCGGCGACCAGGTGCACGAACGACTCGCCGAGTTTCCCTTCTGGGAAGAATACGACGATCTGATCAAGTCAGACATCGCCGATATGAAAAACATTGGCGGACCGATTGCCGGCGCCATCACCGCGGGAAAATTCCTGGAACGCTACACCGATTATCCGTGGATGCATTTCGATATCGCAGGCCCATCCTGGCAAAGCGGTCCTTCCTCCTACCGTGGAAAAAATGGAACAGGAGTCGGTGTTCGACTGCTGTTCGAGTTCTTCCGCAACAAGTAATCCCTTACATTATCCATCCGAAACCATGAGCACTACCCCTGAAACAGAAGGACAGATCAAGATCGGCATTACGTGCGGTGACCTGAATGGCGTCGGATTGGAGACGGTGATGAAGGTATTTATCGACTCCCGCATGCATCAGATCTGTACGCCGCTGATCTATGCCGGAAGCAAGACCGTATCCCTGCAGCGAAAGCATCTTAACTTGAATGATTTCCAGTTCCAGACGGTAAAGTCAGGCAAGGAAGCCATACTCCGGAAAACGAACGTAGTAAGTTGCTGGGACGAAGAAGTAGCTGTGGAGTTCGGCAAACCTACGCCCGCAGCGGGAAGCTTTGCCCTGCGATCCCTGCAAGCGGCGGTTGCCGATTTGAAGGCCGGCATCATCGATGCGATTGTCACGGCTCCCATCAACAAGAGCACGATACAAAGCGATGAATTCAAGTTCCCCGGACATACGGAGTATTTCGCGCACGAATTCGGCGTGAAAGAACCGCTGATGTTCTTGGTCAGTGAAAATCTGAAAGTAGCTGTTGTTGTAGGTCACGTGCCCATCAAGGAAGTGAGCGCGAAGTTGAGCATAGAAAAAATCGTAGCGAAAGTAAAAACGATGCATCAGTCGCTTCGTCGCGACTTCGGAATTCGTAAACCCAAAATCGCCGTGCTGGGACTGAATCCGCATGCAGGCGATGGCGGATTGATTGGCAAGGAAGAAGAGGAAATCATCGCTCCGGCCATCAAGAAGTGCTTCGCAGAAAACATGTTCGTGTACGGACCTTACGCAGCAGACGGATTTTTCGGTTCCGGCACGTACACTCAATTCGATGCGGTGTTGGCCATGTATCACGATCAAGGTCTCGCTCCGTTCAAAGCGTTGAGCTTTTCTTCCGGTGTCAATTTCACCGCGGGACTGCCTATCGTGCGTACGTCACCCGACCACGGCACCGCCTATGATATCGCCGGCAAAGGTATCGCTAATGAGTCGTCGCTGCGCGATGCGATCTACATGGCTATCGATGTCCTCCGCCAACGGGAAGAATTCGATCGCATCACCGCGAATCCCCTTGCGTTCAGCAAGCAATCCAGAGAGAGAGACTGATTCTCAGTCGGGAGTTATCGGTTCATAGTTATCGGTCTGCAGTTGCCGGTTCGCCGCCCAAACTCTGAACTTTGAACCTTGAACTCTGAACCTTGAACTAAAAAATCACCGCTTCACCACTTTTCGTAACACCACCGCGCCAGCGGTCTCGAGTCGGATGAAATACGTGCCGGCAGACAGTTCATGGAGTGAGAGAACGGTCTCTTGGGCTTGTATTACTTTTTTAGATAAAACCACCCTTCCGGTCATGTCCGTCATTTCTACAGACTGAATGACATCCTTGCTGCGCAGAACGACCTGTTCCGTAGCGGGCTGAGGAAATACTTCAACAACAGAGGACTCAACCGGAGCAGTAACGCCGGTCGAGCCGTTGAACGTGTTCGCCAAGGGAGATGGATCCGTGGGCGTACAACCCAGATGCTCGTATAAAAAGTTGCTGACGAAGCGGACCGTGGTATCCATATACGCTGTGCTGGACAGATACGGCACGTGACCGGCATCGAAGAAAGTGTACATCGTATTGTCCATGCCGATCTGATCAGCATATTCGTTGATGGAGTAGCTTCCGTCAACCACCATCAATGGAAAGCTACCGAAGAGGTATATGGTAGCGGTGGCATAAGGAACCACGTTATCTACCGTACCGTGCATGCTACAAAGCGGCTCATCCGTAGTTTCCAAATACGTCTTATCTCCTATGGCGCCACACAGGTTCACGACGGCGGACACATTCGAAGGGTATCCCGGATTACCACTGTTACCTTCGAGGCCACCCAACGCGACAGTATCGATGGAAGTTGGGATTTCGGAGGCATCATCCAAGTAAGCAAGGTGAAGCGCCGCAAATGCCCCGGCTGAACTTCCGGCAGCGACAATCAGGTTCGGATCGATATGGAACACGTTGGCGGTGGCCGCATCTTTACGGAAATATCGGATGGCCGCTTTCATATCCTGTACAGCGCGATAAACCGCTTGCGTAGCACCGAGCTGCGTAGGTGGCACCGGAATACCTAAGCGGTAGTTGATCGATGCGCAGACGTATCCTCGCTTGGCGAAATGATTGCACAACGATACGATATCCGTATCCGCCTTCGTTCCGCCAACAAAACTACCACCGTGAGCCCAAACGATGAGCGGACGAATAGCCGCAGTATCACCACTGGGCTCATACACATCCATGGTAAGCTGGGTAGGTAATCCATTGGAACTGATGT
>CAYWDY010000103.1:0-8332 GCA_964455985.1 uncultured Flavobacteriales bacterium | reverse complement strand
TTACGTCGCCTTTACGTTCTTCATTGGAACGATGGCCATGATGGCCGCTTCTGTTTTCTTCTTTCTGGAGTTGAACAATACCCCGCAACAATGGCGCACGTCCGTCTTGGTGTCGGGATTGATCACCTTCATTGCCGCCGTGCACTATTACTACATGCGCGGGTACAACCTGGAAACAGGTGAATCGCCAACCTTTTTCCGCTACGTGGATTGGTTGCTGACCGTGCCGCTGATGTGTGTTGAGTTTTACCTCATCACCAAAAAAGCAGGTGCGAAACAAAGTCTTCTTTGGAAGATGATTGCGGCTTCTGTGGTCATGTTGGTTACGGGTTATTGGGGAGAAGCTGGTCTCGGAAATGCTACCATCTGGGGAACGATCAGCGCCATCGCTTATTTCTATATCGTGTACGAAGTATGGATGGGCGATGTAAAGAAACTCGCAACCAGCGCAGGTACCGCAGTAGCTCAGGCAAACTCCGCCTTGGGTTGGTTCGTGCTGGTAGGCTGGGCTATCTATCCGTTAGGTTACCTCGCAGGTACCGCTGACGGTCAATGGTACTCTGCCTTCGGCAATCTCGGTTGGAACATGGACATCATCTATAACATCGGTGATGCTGTCAACAAAATCGGATTTGGTTTAGTAATTTACTCACTCAGCCGTAAAAACGCATAATGATGTAGAAAGGGAGCGGGAAGCCGCTCCCTTTTTTTATCCCATGAAAGCCCAGTCTTCCTCTATGATACCGTTTGTTTTTCAGGTCCGACAGGATTTGATCCGGCAAGCGATAGGATGGTCCGTCGATTACCTCGCGGCACTGACGGCTTTACTTTTTCTTATCATCAAGTTTCTGCTGCCCAATGCTTTGCCGCTTTCGGCCCTGTCGTTCATCATCGCGGGATTCATTTTCCCGGGGATGGCACATGGCGCCTTGGATTACCACTTGGGTACCGATGGATCGCCTAACACATCGAAGAAGATACGCGTACTAGCCACGTATATCGGAAGCATGGT
Organism: uncultured Flavobacteriales bacterium; assembly: GCA_964455985.1. Lineage (GTDB taxonomy): Bacteria > Bacteroidota > Bacteroidia > AKYH767-A > 2013-40CM-41-45 > Pollutiaquabacter. The sequence continues at coordinate 7,320 of CAYWDY010000103.1, read as the reverse complement.
TGTGGGGATTTTATTGTGGTTGGCTTCACCGCTTCTCATCCTCTTGCTTTTTCTGGTCAACTCGGCTTATCATTTCGGGGAAACCGATTTGACTAAAAATTCTTCCGCGCCTTTCCGGGTGCGACTTATTTACGGCGCCGCATTGATTCTCTTCTTCTTCACGACTCATGCCGCTGAAACCGCTTCATACCTGATGCCGTTCGGTGTTTCATTCCCAACAGGCGATCAAACCTTCGCCTCGATTTTCTCCGGAATTCTTTATCTCATGATTTCCCGAATAGTACTGCGGCATTCCGGTACGAAAAACGCATGGAACATTCTTTTGGTATTGGCACTTGGCACACAACTTCCCTTGCTTCTTAGCTTCGGCATCTACTACATACTGAACCACAGCCTTTCCGCTTGGACTCATCTTCGTCATGGACTCGACGCCAGTCACTCCTCCATGTTGAAGAAGGCCGCTCCGTTTACGATTGCCGGCCTGTTTTTCATCGCGCTATCCTATTACATTTTCCAACGATTCGAAGGATTCCACGGGCAACACGTCCCACTGGTCATCATCGGCCTCTCCGCCATCACGCTTCCGCATACTTTTTCCATGTCTTTTTTTTACCGGAAGTTGAACCGGTAACCTAAAACCAGGTTGCACAAATCCTCCAGGAGACGGATCAGTCTCCATTGAAAAACACTCGTTTTATCGCTTTTATGGGTGTCGTCCCTCAGGCTTAACGTTGGGTTGATTCCTATTTTTGTTATCCTTCAAACTGGTTAAAATTCAATAGTTTAACCAATTGAGGGCGAAACACACACATGAATTCAAATCAGCCAAATTTTGGCCTTGCCTCTTATTGGGTTCACGCCAAGCCTTGGTGCTTCTTTTTCCTGCTTAGCCTACTTCTTCTTTCTTCCACCTCCGCCCAGGTATTGGATGTATTGCCTCCTGCCTCCGCAGCCTATTCGCTTCGCTTACTGAAAACATCTTACACGACTCCCTCCCCGGCTTACCCGACAGTGGCTGGGTCTAGCTACGTACCGGTTACTGTGAATGGCCCCGCCATCCGCGTCCGTCGTACCTCTGATGATGCGTTGCAAGACATCGGATTCAATCCGACAGGCGATCTGAATACGACCGCATTGCTGGACTTCATCGGCGGAACCAACTTGTTCACCTACTCCGAGCAATTCAACAATGCCTCTGTTTGGAGTGGAGTAGGAAGTGTCATCACCGCCAACGCGACAGCTGCACCGAACACGTCGCTGACGGCCGACAACTTCAACGAGGACGCAACCAACAACGAACACTTCGTCGATTACAACTACACGTCACCGGCAGCCAATACAACCTACTCCATGAGCGTGTATGTGAAGCCGATCGATAATACCGACCGACTCTTCATTATCCGGGGCGTATTCGCCGACGGTACGTCGAGCAGTTACATGTCTTTCAACCTCAACACCGGAACGTTCGTCAGTTCTATCGGCGGACGGTGGAACAATCCCTCCATCACTCCGATGGCCGGAGGTTGGTTCCTGCTCCGCGGCAGTTACGTGACTCCGGCTGCCATTCCGGCTGCGACGGATCTGGTTTTCCGCCTTCAGTACATGGTGGATAATCCGCTGGCTAATGTGTACCCAGGCAATGCCGCCATCAGCACCGCGCTGTGGGGCGCACAACTCCAGCAAGGAACCGTCTTCCTGGGATATACGCCAACGGTAGCGCTGCCTCAGCGTGTGATTCCTACCGGTTACGTCCACACGTGGTTTGACCAGACAGGCAATGCCCGTCATGTCACTCAAGTCAATCAGGACAACCAACCCATGATTGTCGATACAGGAGTTGTGGTGCGCGGCCCCAACGGTAAAGTGACCGTGAACTTCTGGGGCGACCGATCCTACACCGCTTCCTCGTTTTTGGCGAACAGTTCGTCCAGCATCAACGCCACCAACAGTACCATCAACATGGTATCTCGTTGGCTTAGCTTGACCGGAGTCGGTAACCAGGATCTTCCCTTCGGTATCGGAACCACCAACGATACCCGACGCGGTCGTTTTTTCTACCGATCGGGAAATAACATGGTCGGTTGGTCGGCGTGGGGCTGCGATGTGACAGGAACCGTGATCAATCCCGATCCTGGTGGAGCGATCCATACCTACAATGCTGTACAAAACGGAACCGCATTGACCATGGCTAAAGACGGCGTGGAGTATAATTTCACGTTGCCTAATCTGCCCTTGACTCCTTCGACCGGCGTTTCCATCGGGCAACTGTACAATCCTACGCAGACCAACAATTACTTCACGGAGATGGAATTCTCCGAAGGAATCGTGTTCGCCAGTGCCTTGACACCTGCCGAGCGTCGTATTCTGCAGTGCGACCAAGGAACGTACTATGTCAGTCCGACGACCATTTCAGGAATCGATTTTTACGTGGGAGCAGTCGTTGATCAGACGGCATGCAAATTCTCTTCGGAACAAGTAGTATGGAACAGCGCGACGGTGGCCAACGCCACGATCAGCGGCGCGACCATGACCAAGGTGAACACCATCGGCTGGGACGGTGGTGCCGCTTCGCTCAACACCGTAAGCAATAACGGGTACATGGAGTTCCGTGCCATCGAGACCAATAAGTCACGTATGATCGGTCTTAGCAGCACCATCGCTGGCGTGAATTATACCAACTTGCAGTTCGCCATCTACCTGCGATCGAACAGTACCGTTGATGTATATGAGTCCGGTGTTAGTCGTGGACCGGGGGGCAGTTTCGGGTCCTTCGCTGCGAATGATCTATTTCGTATCGCTATCGAATCCGGCACCATCCGCTACTACAAGAATGGAGTCCTTTTCTATACCAGCCTCGTTGCTCCGGCGACACCCATGTACGCCCATGTGTCGATGTCGGACATCGGCGCGACCGCTTCTCAGGTGACGGTATTCAATCCTTGCAGCGGCACCTTCGTAGCAAATGCATCCAATACCGGACCCAATCCTATCTATCAATGGCAGGTCAACGGAGTGAATGTGGGCACGAACAGCAATACGTATTCCAATCCCGGTCTCGGTCCTACCAGCGTGGTGACTTGTTCCATCACGCTTGACGGATGCGCCAGCAACGCCGTGACGTCAAACGCCGTGAGTCTGATCAATGCCACACCGAATCCCTCCTTACGATTTTATATCCGTAGTGCGACGGACACGTCCGGATGTGCGATCAATTCCGAACAGATCGCTTGGCGGTTCATTTCCCTGGATAATATCCCACTCGTGCAGACGACACCAACCTCGATTACCAAATTGGTGGGAGCCAGCTGGGATGCAGGCAGTGCTTCCCTAAACCCCGTCAACAACAACGGTTACTTCCAATTCACCGCTACCTTGACGACGAAAGCCCTCATGGGCGGATTGAGCAGTACAATTCCCGGGGTAAACTACACCAATATCCAATACGCCATTTACTTGGCCAACAACGGAAGCCTACAGATCTATGAATCGGGAACCAACAAGGGTAGTTTTGGAAACTATAACGTAGGCGATGTCTTGCGCGTGGCCATCGAAGGTGGACGTGTCAACTATTACCGGAATAATGTGCTCTTCTACAACAGTCTGATCGCCCCTTCACTTCCGATGTACGCTCACGTCAGTATTGCCGATGTCGGCGGATCGCTAACCTCGATGAGCATTTGCAACAGGTCCAATCGCTCCTTCATAGCGACCGTATTGAATGGTCCTGCCGCTGTAAACTACCAATGGACGGTCAATGGCGCTGCCGTGCAAACCGGACCGGCTTCCACCTACAGCAATCCATCACTCGCCATCAACGATGTAGTGGCTTGTAACCTGCAGCTGACGGGCTGCCTCACCAATACCTATACTTCCAATACGATTACCCTACAGAATGCCAGCCCTAGTCCCGGAATCGCTTTTTATATCGCAGGCATCCCGGATCCTACTTCTTGCCGCAAAGCCGGTGAGCAAGTAGTCTGGAAATATACCACCCTGTCGAACCAAGACCGACTGACCCTGACCGCCAACACCGCGACTAAACGCTTGAGCAACGGTTGGGACGCAGTGGCTGTTTCCTATAATGTTGTTTACAACAACGGCTACTTGGAATTCAAGGCGCTTGAAACGAACAAGGCGCGGATGATCGGGTTGAGCAACACCTACACGAACAGTTCCTACACGACCGTTCAGTTCGGAATCTATCTACAAAACAATGCCACCATCGGTATTTACGAATCCGGTATTAACCGGGGAACATTCGGAAGCTATGCTACCAACGACACCTTCCGCGTAGCAGTAGATAATAACATAGTGCGCTACTATAAAAACGGTCAGCTTTTCTACACAAGTACGGTAGTACCTGTACTGCCCATGATGGCACAAGCGGCTCTCAATGAAATCGGTGCTACCGCCTATGATCTTTACGTATGGAATCTGAACAACGGGGCTTTTGCGGCTTATCCGATCAACACCACAACTCCGTTGAACTTCACCTGGAAGACCAACGGTGCAGCTAACGGTGGAACAGCTATTACCTATTCGAACGCGTCATTGACCAACGGATCCATTCTGACCTGCGATCTGTCATTCCAACAGTGTTTCAGCAACGTCATCGGATCCAACCAAATCATCATAGCTCCTACTACGCCAAATCCTTCGCTCGTATTCTACATCCAAGGCGTTCCCGATACGACCGCCTGTTGGCTAGCGGGTGAACAAGCCGTGTGGAGCTTTACGTCTTTGACGGACCAGCAACGTCTTTCAATCACACCGACGTTGGTTACCAAAACCAATTCGGTCGGTTGGGATGCTGCGCTGTACAGTTACAATCAAGTGAGCGAAGGCGGATATTTGGAATTCCGAGTGGCTGAAATCAATAAGGCGCGTATCATCGGACTGAGTTCGACATACAGCGGCAGTGGATCGGGCAATATCCAGTACGGCATGTATCTTCAGAACAACGGCTCGCTTTCCATCACCGAGGCCGGCGTGAATCGAGGTACATTCAGCACCTATACGGTGAACGACACGTTACGGATCGCTGTCGAACAGGGCAAGGTGAGGTATTACCGCAACCGTTTTCTTTTTTACACCAGCAATACCGCTCCTGTTTTACCGCTTCGCGTACACGCTACCTTCTACGATGTCGGCGCGACGCTGTTGGAGCCTGTGATTTGGAATCCCAACCGCGGCTACTTCAATGCTGTGGTGATCAACGGACCTGCCACCATGAACTACGGCTGGAAGTTGAACGGTGTCGCTTCCGGAACGAACAGCAATCAATACGTCAACACGGCGATGATTGCAGGCGATATCCTGACTTGTGAACTTCAATTGACGGGTTGTCTATCGAACGTGTTTACTTCGAACATCATCCGTCGACGCGCCTTAGCTCCTAATCCGGCATTATCCTTTTTCATCCGAGGCGAAGTCGAACAGAATTCCTGTCGCATGGCGGGAGAAGAAGTAGTATGGAACAACTTCACCAGTTTCCAAGATCTTGACCGTGTCATCCGGAACCGGAATAACCTTTCCAAAATATTCAGTGCCGGATGGGACGGCGGAGCAGCCAGCCTGAATCGTGTGTATAACAACGGGTATGTAGAATTCAAAGCCAGTGAGACCAACAAAGCCCGCATGCTCGGGCTCAGCGCGAGTTACACGACCTCCAGTTATACCGGCATACAATATGCTTTCTACCTGCAGAGCAACGGTGCGTTGGGTGTTTTCGAAAGCGGTACCAACCGAGGCAATTTTGGAACGTATGTAACCGGCGACGTGTTACGCATACACGTACAGCTCGGGACCGTCAAGTATTACAAGAACGGCGTACTGCTCTACACCAGCACCGTCTCCCCTTCTCTTCCCATGTTGGTGGATGCTTCCTTGAACGATATCGGAGCTACGCTCACGGAAGTGATGGTGTACAATTACAACAACGGTGATTTCGTGGCTATTGCGCAACAGGCCGGCAACGACCTTACCTACACTTGGATGGTCAATGGTGTGGTCGTTCAGAGCGGACGTACCAGTTCCTACTCGAACATCGCACTGGCCGTTGGCGATATCGTCACCTGTCAATTGTCGCAAGGCGGCTGTCTACTTGGAAACACCTACTTATCGAATCAGATTTTCATCATCGCTGCTCCTCAACTGACGCCTGACTTTTTCATCGAAGGTCAGCGTGTTTTCCCCTCTTGTAGCATGGCGATTGAGCAGGTGATGTGGAGCAACTCCGATATGACGAGCAACATGTCAGCTGTGAACATCAACAGCTTGGTGAAAACGACGGGCAATGGACTTTGGAACGGTGGCGCTGCTTCCCTGAATAAAGTCAAAAACCGCGGATACTTCGAATTCACGGCAACAGAAAACAATAAGCTTCGTGCGGTAGGTTTGACCACAGTCAACAACGGAGCCGATCAGAACACGATCAATTATTGCTTTTACCTTCAGAACGATGGCTTCTACCGGATCTACGAATCGGGTACAGACCGCGGACTTATCGGTGCTTATGCTCCAGGCAGCGTATTCCGTATCGGCATCGATAATACCATCGTCAAATATTACAAAGACGGAGCGCTCGTCTACATAAGTACCGTCGCCCCCGCCCTACCGATTATGGCGGACGTTTCGATAAACGAAGCAGGTGGAACCGTCACGAATGCATTCATCGCTAACTACAACAACGGAACGTTCGTAGCCAATATCCAGAATGGCGGCACATACACCTGGATGATCAACCGAGCCGTGATCCAAACCAATCTTCAAAATACATTTACTCCGGCTTCGCTGCAATACAACGATACGGTCACCTGTATCCTGAACAGCAACCTGCCCGGTTGCACGACACAGGTACTTTATTCGAATTTCATCGTGTACCGTCCAGCTCCGACCGACAGTGTCGATTTCTTTATCGGACCGACAGGCGTCAGTTCAGGTTGTCAATTTGCTGTGGAGCAGGTGAAATGGAAATTGAGCGAGATCAGTCAAGCTACCATGTGGTTGCGACCGGATCACAGTCTGATCAAGTTGCAGGGAGCCGCACAATGGACAGGCGGTGCTGCTTCATGGAGTCGAGTGTTCAACAATGGTTATCTGGAATTTGTCGCAACAGAAAACAATAAAGCCAGAGCGATTGGGCTCAGCAATACCTATGCCGATGCCACTCTGGCCTCTATAGAATTCGCAATCGTCCTGCAAAGCAACGGCACATTCCGTGTCTATGAGTCGAACGTGGACCGCGGTGCCTTCGGAAACTATGTTCCAGGCGACCTATTCCGGATATGGGTTGACAACTCCACCGTGCGGTATTACCGC
>CAYWDY010000102.1:0-8335 GCA_964455985.1 uncultured Flavobacteriales bacterium | reverse complement strand
AAAGCAATACAGGCTTAGTCTGAAGGCAATCCTTGAACCTTGAACTTTGAACCTTGAACCTTGAACCTTGAACTTTGAACCTTGAACTAGATTCTCCCTCACGGATGTATGCTCATTACGAACAACAAATTGTTGTTATTAAAGACATTGAAGTCAAAGGAGTCCACATACCCATCGCCGTTGAAATCGGAAGGATAGTATCCGAACGCAAAATTCAGGTTGTCATCGGAATACAAGCCAAAGTCAAATGAATCGATAAAGCCGTCGCTGTTGAGGTCTCCGGTAAATAAAGCCCAAGTGCCACTCGTCACTTCTGCTTGGTTGTCACCAAATGCCTTCGCAGATGAATCGGTGAAATCATAGGTTGTGGTTGATCCCAATAATACAGGCATACTACTCCATGTTTCAATGGTGTTGGAATTGTTCACGCCGAGATAATAGGAATGGCCCATTCTTTCACTGGAAAGAGTAAACATAGCATCCCCATGGATGTCTACAATGGCTTTTGAGGTTTCAACGATCTGATACGAATCGGCAGAATCTGCTACCTGAAGGAATAAGGTATCCACCTCATTCGGATCGCTGCTCACACCGCGATTAAACATGGCCGGTACCATTTCCCCTGCATTAAAGAATCCTTCCAGATACACCTTGATATGCAACGTCACATCCGTCAGAACCTGGAATGATTGAGACGAAATGACCTGGCAACTGTTTCCCTTTATTAATGTGATGAACCCACTCAAAGCATTGACGGGAACCACTACCTCTAAATTGTTATCATTTTGTACCGTAAAGGTAGTTGCAGGTGTTCCGTTAAATAAAACAGAATTTATACCTGTGAATCCGATTCCGCTAATTAACAACGTAGCTCCGACAGGGCTTGAAGCAGGACTGATGGTTTGCAATGAAAATGATCCGGTCACGTCCCAACTGCAAGTAGTTGTATTGAACGAAGCTGTTTGGTAGCAAGCCAGACTGGGAATCGCTGGCTGCTGACCGGTGATGTCCCACTGACACGTTGTGGTATTGAACGAAGCTGATTGATAGCAAGCTAGACTGGGAACCGCCGGCTGCTGACCGGTTACGTCCCAAGAACAGGTGGAGCTATTGAAAGTTGCGGTTTGGTAGCAAGCCATGGCAGGCTGAGCAGGCGGTGACGCCGGCTGAGTAAGGAGGATGGTTGAACCCGCTGAACAACCAACAGCGTCCGTCACGACAACAGCATATGAGCCTGCATTAAGTTGGACTAGATCCTGCGAGGTAGCCCCATTGTTCCAGTAGTAAGAGTAAGGATTGGTTCCACCGCTCACCGTCAGATCAATAGATCCGGTATTTGCCCCGTAGCATGATATGTCAGTCTTGACTGAAGAAAGATTGATGGCCGATGGCTGACTGACTGAAACGGTCTGTGTTGAGGTGCAGCCTCCAGCCTCTGTTACAGTGTACGTATAATTTCCAGCAGGCACCTTGAACAACCCGGTTCCGGTATAGGGAGTACTTCCGCCATTTGCTGTAATAGTTACTACTGCTGAGTCTCCAAAGCATCGAATGGGGACAATGTTCTGAGCGCTTGAAAAGTAAGCATCTTGGTACGATGTGCCGACTTGGGTAACGGATGATCCGTTGCTGGCGGTTACAGTAACGGACCAGGTGACGGTAGCATTAATCGGTACCGCAGCCGGAATGGTTCCAGTCCAGGTTGTTCCCGATGTGTTCTGCATCGTGATGGCCGGACCCGCCACACCGTTGTAGGCGAAATTCAACGATGCCGATGAGACGCTGGGACTGCTGCTCATGGTTACCGTTATCGTGTGTGATGTGGCAGTGCACTGACCTGCTGCAGGTTGGGCCGACAGGGAGTTGATCTGAGGTGGTGTGTAGATGAAGTTTCCTTCGTCAGCCCCTATATCCGGTGCTGTAAGACTGCGCGTATCTCCGTCTATATCGGTACCCAAGGCAGGTGACGGATAAGGTTTGCCGCCACTTTCGATCACACTGGTTGATGTTGGACGGATATGCAAGAGACTGTCCGTGGCAGGAGCTACGAACGGAGTGTCCGCCGTAGTCACCGATGCGGCTTCTCGGGGTGAAACGTACGACTTGTAATCGGAAAGGGTTTGTTTTGGATTCGTCAGCGTAGAGGTTCCTTCCCCGTAAATCAATCGGTTGCTACCTGGTGTTCCTGCATAGTACAGGTTGTTGTCAGAGGCTGCTTGGAACGTCGACAAAGTAGATCCACTTCTGCGGTAAGCAATACTGTGGCCGGATGCTCCCGGTGTGATCGTATTGATGACAAGATTATTCACCAAGGTCACATTCGGTGTCTGGTTGGTGTGAATGCCGGAGGAACCAAAGTTGGCGCCACTTCCCGAGCCAGTCAGGTAAATGGAATTGTTGTAAATGTAGTATGTGTTTCCAGCAGAAGAAGAGGCCACATCGATGCCAAGCACCTGATGTCCTATTGAATTTGGGCTGGCTTGGGAAGCTGTCAATCTACTGATGGCATTATTGAAAATCGACCAGTCGGTTCCTCCTGAAATATAAATCCCTCTCGCATTTCCTGCGGCTCCCCCAGCTGAGATGTTGGAGATGGTATTCGCTGAAAACTGTTTTGTATTCCCAGCTGTTGTTGATCCTACCAATTGGACACCATAAATGATGCCGTTAACTCCTGTGGTATAAAGGGTAGATAGGGTATTGTTGCGGAAAATAGAATTGGTTCCACTCGGGCTGGCGTACAGACCCCAAATCGATTGATTGCCTGTGGTGGTTCCAGTAGACCATAGGCGGGAAACGCTATTATTCCGGAAAACAGTATTAGGTGTAGTATTGCTGACGTATATGCCGTACACGGAAGAGCCTAACGTGCCTGGAACGCCCGTCAAATACAGGGAGTCCACCGTATTGTTACTGAGCAAAGCACCGTTCGGATTAGATGCTGCCCAATAGATGCCATAGGTCAAACCGACTGAGGTAGAGGTGGATGATACAAGACGTCGGTTATTTCGAATCTGGTTGTTTTCCAGTGTGGTGTAGGAACATGCTCCCGGGCTCAATAAATAAGCTGCTCCAGGTCCTTGTTGTAGGATGTTGTTCCTAATCAGGTTTTGACTCATGGTCAAATTTCCGCTCGTGTTACTCGCATTGATACCATATAGTGCGCCGGTACAAGCTGACCAATTATTGTTAGACACCGTATTCCCGATGACACTTAGAGTGCCTCCCAGGGATGTTCCTGAAATACCGAATGCGTAGAGACCTCCCGTAGAGGTCTGGGTCATTCCTGAAAATTCATTGTAGCTGAAGCTTTTCAGCATGCCATCACCACCAGAGTTCACATCGTTGAACCCGTAGCACACACTGCTTCCTTTATTGCTGAAGTTTACCAATCGGTTACTATCCACTTGAAGAATATTGGGCTGGCTGGATGTTCCACCCGTGCATACGGTATAGATGCCGAAAATGAATCCCGTCGCATCGATGGTTACCGTGTTGCTTTTGATATATGCCCATGTTCCAGATGGCAGGTTAATGCCGTATACTGATCCGGATGATCCAGTCGCCGCAATGATGGTGTTACCGCGTATAGTAACGTTGCGATTGTTCGCCACTTGAATGCCGGCGGCTGTAGCGGATGAACCACCGAACCCCGAAATGGTATTGTTGGAAATAATATTCAGCGTGTCGTTAAGGGATTCACCGGTTGTCGATACTGTATTGGGATTGGCGGAAAGTCGAATGCCGTTGTAGCAATTCATCACGTTGTTGCTTAGTATGTTCACCTTGTTTCGGGAAGCCTGCGCAGTTAAGGTGTACGTGGAAGTATTGAAAGCCGTGGTGCTTTGGGGGGGATGGTTGGCTATGTAAATACCTACGTTGGAGGTATAACTAGTATTCAACGTGACGGTGCAATTCCTTACGGTCACTTCATTGGCACCGTCATCTCCAGAGCACTTAAGAATCGCATATCCCCATTCCATTCTACTGGTTGAGGTGGAATTCAACTGGGATTCCTGCACATCGATGCCGTCTATGGTCACGTAGTCTGCTCCGGTAATGACAACTATCCCGTCTGTCGACGTTGAGGTGCCGACGGGTGCAGTCAATATCGGGTTTGATCCGCTTCCTGATTTTCTAATCGTCAGGGTTTGTCCAGCACTTGATCGCAAGTTTGATGCTAATCCGCATGCGTTCAGTTGGAATCCGCCTGAAGGCGCAGTCTCTGTGTAGTTGGCTGGTATGTTCAAGGTGACTGTCCCATTCATGCCAAACGTATTCAGATGAGTCAAGGCGTTTGTTAGGCTGCTGAAATTCCCACAGCTGGGGGTTCCTATGCTGAAGTTTCCGTTTATCGGTGTGCCCGTAAGGTTGTAGGAAGTTTGTTGGGTACAGCCATATGCGTTCGTCATCGTGACTGAATAAGTTCCTGCCGAGGTTACTGTAATCGTACTTCCCGTAAGGTTTCCCGGTGACCATAGACAGGAATAGGTCCCCGCCACATTGGAAGTCGCACTCAGAGTGGCAGGATTGCCAGTGAGCCAGAATGCACAATTATTGGTGATGTTGGCTACAAACGTCGATCCGTCAATGACATCCACGGAGGCGGATGAAGTACATCCGTTCACATCCGTAGTAGTTACGGTGTAAGTCCCGGTAAGGAATACCGTAAGGTTACTGGTAGTGGCATTGTTGGACCATAAATAGGATACAGCCGACGGGGTGGAAGAGGCCAAGAGGGTCGAGGTGCCGCCGGTACATAATCCCAAGGAGCCTGATATGGACGCAGTCGAAGTATTTACAACAACGGCAGTTCCTGAAGAGGTCGAAGAGCATCCGTTGGGATCGGTATAGGTGACTGAGTAGGTTCCTCCGGAAGTAACAATAATTCCGTCACCGACCACCCCGTTGCTCCAGGTGTTTCCATCAATATAATTGGAAAGCAAGGTGACTGAATTGCCTTGGCAGAATGTGGTTGGTCCTGAGGCACTGATCACCGGCGCTGCTGGTATCGTATTCTGCACCATGGATTGCGACGCAGTAGCTGTACAACCACCGGCTCCGGTCGCTGTGACCGAATAATTACCAATGGTGCTGACGGTTATAGTGGAGGACGTCGATCCTGTGTTCCACAATAAACTGTTGGTGTAAAGGGTATTGGCTGTGAGTGGAGTAGAGGAGCCTTCGCAAAATCCATTGTAACCGCTGATGCTGACCGTTGGAGTTCGATGGATAGTAAGTAGGATCGAAGCAGTGGCCGGCAAGCAGCTACCGGCTCCATCGGGATCATTGGTGGTGATGGTCAGTATGACAGATCCGTTACTGATATCTGTTGCGGATGGTGCATAAAAGGTTCCTGTACCCACCGCTGTATTGTCAAAGAAACCGGTTCCGTTGCTGCTCCAGGTGGCACTTGTGGCCGAACCTCCAAATGAACCGCTCAGCAGATAGTTATTAGCTGAGCAAATGGAAGCTGAGGCCGGGCATGTAGCTGTTGCCGGGTTGGAGCATGACTGAGCTTGTACTGGCGTCCTTGAAATCATGAAAAAGGCTACCCAGCACATCATGATACGTAACCATGAGTTAGCTGAATGGTCAATGGGAAATTTATAAGCCAGTGAAACGGTCGTTTTCACGAGGGATGACGAGGAGTTAGAACTTCAGCCTAAGGGAAATTCCTTAGACAGCCTAAACAAGTGCATTCAACCCTATAATTTAGGGGAAAAGCCTATGTTGGGCAAGTTTTTTTGGTCGTAGACCGTTGGGGAGTGGTGGAAATGCCTGGATAGTCCCAAATCATCCCGTTAGGCTTAATGGGTCTGAATCATCCCTACTAAGTAAATCCATATGGCCCTTTCGGCAACCGGCTATTAGGATTCCTTTTTACCCCATTTCCAGCCCAGATAGGCCATTGGGAAGTAGGCCAATAATAGATCCGTAGTTTCAAACCACCAAGGGGCAGGTATCTGCCAGGCTGCCATGATACCTCCAGCAAAGAAAAAGGCCCCCACCATCATCGGTCTTTGGATCGTCTTTACAACCGATATGCGCTGAGTGATATATGCCCCTACTCCCGTACCCAGAGCGTGGGCTAGAAAAGGGAACAGGAAGTGAATGGGTTTGAGCAGAGGCATGCTGGCTGTAATGGACTCAGCAGTGGAAAAGTCAGCGCCGGCAGGAAGTGGTATGAGAATGCCGTTTAACATAATAAGAGACATGTTGACCAGACTACCGGCTACTATTCCACTGAATAGGGCAAGTATGTTCATCAATCGGGGATTCAGCATGGCTGTCGGGGTATTAATGAGTTCAGGAGCTAATGTACACGGATGGCGACAACTTTAAAACAAAAGAGGCTTCCACAGGGGAAGCCTCTTTGGGTACTTTAACAATTCGAGCTGATTATTCAACAACAAGGCGCAGGGTCTGAGCTTCTCCGTCTGCCGTCTGTAAAGTCACCAAATAGATGCCTTTAGCGATACGACTGAGATCGATTTCCTGCGTATTGAGACCTTCGACGGCCTGTACACTGGTGGAGTAAACCTCTTTGCCAAGTAAGTCAATCATGCGGATCGAGTAACGATCAGCCGATGGAGCTTGGAAGTTGATGGTGCCGCGACCAGAAGCCGGGTTCGGGAAGGCGCTGAATACAGGCTGAACATCAGATTGTGTCTGACGGCACAGCATGTTAACCGTAACGGTCTTACGGACTGGCTGACTAGCTCCGCATTGGTTGGTCGCATTGACACCGATAACCACGGAAGTACTGGTGGCGGTATTGAAGTTGACTGTAGCGGATGTACCACTGCTGGAAATCGTTGCGCCACCTGAGATGGTCCAAGAATATCCGGTTGCACCTGCTACAGGAGCGATGGAGTAAGCTCCATTTGAAAGGGACTTACAAGCCGTAGAAGCACCGGTCATGGTACCAGGAGCTGCCGGGTATTTGGTTACAGCCAAGCAACGTGCAGGACTTGATCCGCATGAGTTGTTGGCGGTCACGCAAATGTTACCGCTGGTGAATGAGCTTCCAATCAACACGTTGATGGAAGTACCGGTGTTCGAAGTTATAGTCATACCGGCAGGCACTATCCATGAGTAGGAGGTAGCACCAGCCACCGAAGCAATCGAATAACTGGCTGTCGTTACACCGGATGTTGCACAAAGGTTTGTTGCAGGGCCGGAGATGGCGCCGGGTTGAAGCGGTGCTTTGTACAAGGTGTAATTACGGGAAATACTGCCGCAGGTGTTGGAGATCACTACGTTTAGTATGCCGCCATTCCAGTTAGCGCCGTAGCTTACGACACAAGTTGTGGCATTAGAACTGACCACCGTCGCATTTCCGGAGATGGACCAAACATATACCATTGGACCTGCACCATAAGCGGGTGTAATGCTATAGTTTGCCGTGGTGTTCGGGCAATTGTAAGCAGGGCCGGTGAGAGGAGAGGAGTTCGTGGGCAATCCGAAGATAGACAGGTAACGGATTGAAGATGCTCCGATACAGTTTGAAGCGGAAACTCCAAGATTGGCATTCGTGAAACCGGTAGGAACACTTACCTGAATGGTGTTGGTTCCCTGACCGCTGACAATCACAGCTGCCGTGTTATTTACCGTCCAGTTATAGCTGGTGGCGTTGGCAACCGGTGCTACAGAATAGGTGTAGGTGCCAGGTCCGCAAGCGATGGTCGGTCCGGTAATTGCGCCAGGCTGAGCAGGCTTAACCGTGATGACAGGTACGTTTTTGCAGGTTTGAGCTCCATTTCCGCAGTTGTTGGTTGCCCTTACACAGATGAATCCACCGTTGTAGTTGTTGGCGAAAGTAACCGTGATGGAGTTGGAGGTTGATGACCCGGAAGCACCCGTAGGAAGCGTCCAGTTATATCCGGTTGCACCGGAAACGGCTGCGACACTGTAAACGAGCGTAGAGTTGCGGCATGCACCGGCAGGACCACTGATGGAACCCGTTGCACCGGGGGCAGAACCTGAGGATGTAACTGTAGCAGAAGCGGAGCTGGTGCATCCGTTAGCATCAGAGACTACTACGGTGTAGGTGCCAGCACCGAGGCCGGTTGCCGTAGCTGAGGTAGATCCGTTAGACCAAGCGTAGGTGAAATTGCCGGCACCACCAGAAGCGGAAACACTGGCTGTGCCGTCATTCTGACCGCAGGAGGCATCTGTCGTTGAAGTGGAAGCTTGGATCGGAGTTCCCGTGATATCCCACTGACACGTGGTGTTGTTGAAGGTGGCAGATTGGTAACAGCCAAGTACTGGTTGTGCAGGCTGGGTGCCAGTTACTTCCCACTGACAGGTTGTGCTGTTGAAGGAAGCGGTT
>CAYWDY010000101.1:0-8421 GCA_964455985.1 uncultured Flavobacteriales bacterium | reverse complement strand
CCACCAAAAAAATGAAAAATAGGAATCGGTAGTCCCGATAGGCAGAAGTCGACCGAACGGAAGTCGATACCTCTGCTCGAGGACGTTTAGAGGCTGGCGGTCGTTTGGGTAAGAAAAAATAAAGCATCACCGCAGCTAAAATGCTTGTCACTGCATCCAATACAAACAGCCACTTGTATCCTAACCATAAGGCGATGAATCCACCCATGGCCGGACCGACGGAAAAGCCCAGGTTGACGGCCAGTCGCACCAGGGAAACACTTCGGGTAAGATTTTCTGGCGTCGAGTAAGAGGCGATGGCCGTCGAGTTAGCAGGGCGGAACATGTCACCGATCAACGGATAGGTGAACATGATGACGGCAATCATGATCGGAGAGGTGGTGAATAGCATCAGCAATAGCACCGCTCCGCAACCTACCAAGGCCATCAACATCACCGTGAAATAATTCATTCTGTCCGTTAACCATCCGCCGATGTAAGCCCCCAGTACACTTCCAATGCCATAGAAACTCATGATGAGTCCGGCCTCTCCGATGGAGAAATGCAACTCCTGTGTCATGTATAGGGAAGTGAACAGCAGCACCATCGAACCGCTTCGGTTGATGAACATGGCCATGGCAAGCACCCAAACATTCCGTTGCAGGTGCGAGAAGGCTTCCCGGTATAAGGCGAACAAACGCATCGTGAGCCGACAAAAGTAGGTAATCCGATTCCTGTTACGCCATTAACATGGCATGTTCACACTTTATGGATCGTATTCAATTAATCCTCATGGGAAGCAGGGGAGAGGAAGTACTTTTGTGATCCACACCTTACGTTATGCTTCTGAAAAAACAATCCACCCTTCGCTCACACGCAGCAGCTGTTGTGCTGCTGGTAATGACCTTGTTAACCCTCCGTCCCATGGACTCTTCGGCCCAAGCGAATTGGGAAGCAGGGATTCGTTTTGGAGATATGTTCGGGTTAGATGCGACCATACCGTTGAATACGGAGCCGCGCATGCACGCTGCGCTGTATTTCAATAATGGTATTGGATTGGGTGGCTACTTCAACTGGATGTTCGCCCTCACGGAAGGTCCACAGGGGTTGAAGTTTTATCCCGGTGTTGGTCCGGAAGTGTATTTCGGAAACGATTTTGATTTGGCTGCCGCCGGCGATTTCGGAGCCGAGTACTCCTTTGATTTTCCATTGACCGTCGGTATCGACTGGCGGCCCCGATTTGTCATTACGGATGGAATGGATTTCCAAGGGACAAACTGGGGATTGATTGCGCGTTTTCGTTTTGGAGAAGGAGTCAGCTTCAAGCGGATCAACAAGTGATCTGATGAAGTAGGAGCTTCATGTCAGACCATTTTGAACGCATGATCCGGTTGGCGACGGAGTTCTTCTCGACAAAGAATGATCCGGAGCAGCTGGATGTCACCCCGGAGGTGATGGAACAGTTGGAGCGCATTCATCCCGCGACTTTATCCGAAGAGATTGAAGGCGACGGTCCAGTGGTTTGGATACTCCTCATTCCCACCACGGCTGATACCATGCAGAAATTCCTCTCGGGACACTTTTCAGAATCCCAACTTTTATCGCATACCCATCCCGGTGAAACATTAACGTGTATTTATCTCTGTTCCGCCCTGGTGCTTCCGGAATACCGTCGGCAGGGTAGGGCGTTCCGAACGGCGCTGCATGCTATCCAGGAAATTCGAAAAGACCATCCCATTGAACAGCTCTATTGCTGGTCATTCAGTCAAGAAGGCAAAGCGTTAGCGCATCAGTTGGCGGAGGCGGAACGGCTTCCGTTATCGGAACGTCCGGAAGCGACACGGGCCAGCAGCGATTCATAGAATAAGACCGCTTCGGTGAATTCGCGGGTCCCGATACGTTCATCCGTACCGTGCATCCCCGCCAGTATCTCACGATTCATCCGCAACGGAAGGAAGCGGTAGGTGTTATCCACGATTCTCCTAAAATGCCGTGAGTCCGTGGATGCTATAGAAAGGCTGGGGGCCACAACGGCATCGGGAAAAACATCGTGGATGGAATTTCGGATTTTGATGTATCCCTCGGCATCGGTCGATGCGTTTTCCGAAGCTTCCAGCGGAACACCTTTTGGGCGCACATGTACACGCGGATCTTGGATGATCGACTTCAAGGATTCAATGATGCTTGCACTGTTGTCTCCCGGCAGGAGTCGTAAATTGATAATGGCCGTGGCATGCGACGGAATGACATTCGCCTTCACCCCACTTTGCAGGATGGTACACGCCGATGTAGTGCGAATCATGGCTTTAGCTTCCGGAATTTTTTCGTACTGAGCCATGATCAGTGGCGAAGACCACCAACGGTTGGCAAAGAGTGTGTTATACGGGAACGGCATATAAGCGCCAGTCGACTCCATGAACCCGTCGAGTGCGGGAATCACCCGCCTATCAAACGGATGTTGATGGATACGTTGCCACGCCGCCGTCAGAATATCCAAGGGTGTTTCCGACGGGGGATAACTGGAATGGCCACCCCGGCCTTCGACCTGCAGTTCGACATTCATATACCCCTTTTCCGCGGTCATTACCATAGCCACCGGGGCATCTACAAACGGTACCATGTCCTCGGCGACCAATCCGCCTTCGTCCAACATCCACGAGAAACGGATACCTCGATGCATCAAGGAATCTGCAATGACGGAAGCTCCTTGCCAGCCGTCGAGTTCTTCGTCGTGCCCGAATGCGAAATAAATGTCGTGTTTGGGCCGAATGCCTTTCGCCAGGGAACGTTGAATGGCTTCGAAAAGTCCGATGACGCCGGCCTTGTCATCCACAGCTCCCCGACCGTAAACGGTGTCAGCGTGAAAGGGTGTATGGAAGGGATCGAATCGCCAATGGGACTTTTCGGCGGGGACGACATCCATGTGCGCATAGAAAAGAACAGGTGGTAGGGAAGCGTCTGTTCCTTTCCACGTGAGCAGGAGGGAATGATTCGAGAAGAGCTCGGCGTTCAGCGAACCGAATACATCCGGATAGGTGTATCGTAAAAAAAGAAGGAGGGTATCGAAGGCGGGTGAGGCGGAGTTGGAATCTTCGAAAGAAACCGTGGCGATGGCGATCGCTTGTTGCAGGTGTTCCGCTGCAGTCGCATTGATTTCATGCGTCACCCGTTCAGCTGCGACTGGGCTCGCCTTTGACACGTGCCGAAACGTTCTCCAGCTGTTGATCAGCACGAAAAACAGGAGAACCACCAGGGTCCCGTACAGAAATCGCTTTTTCATCCTAGTACTCTGAACCTGATACGTGATTATGCTTCATCAGGTTCAACGATGGGAAAAGTTGTTAATAACCTTGGTGGGTATTTCTCGTCATTCGTTGTCGTCAGGCCCTCGCACACATCGATATTTAGGACGGAGATCCTGCTTAATTTCATTCAGCCGACAGAATTCAAAATCAGGATGAAAATTTCGTTGGTTGAACAACCTTTTACCGGATTGAAAGTAAAAGCGGTTTTCTCTTTCTAAACCAACCCACCTGTACCATGTCTGCAACCTCTGCCTCTCCTCAACCTTACAAGCTGCTCCTGTTGAGTGATGATGAGTTCTACCGGGAAATGATTCAGCATTACCTGTCTTCCTGGAATTCCTTAACCGTTCAAGTCGTTACACAGGCCACGGGCTTATTGGCCTATGGACAAGACAATCCGGACATTGTGTTGCTCGATGAGCAGTTTGAAGACCATCAGGTGGAAGAACTGGTTTCTGTAATCCGGTTGAAATTCTCCGAAGTACAACTGATTGTATACAGCGCGAAAGAAGGCACCCGCAACCGCACGCATCTGATGCGGATGGGTGTGAACGAAGTCCTGGAAAAAGACGAGAACCTGTGCGAGCTTTTAGGATATGCTATGGACCGTACGCTGTCCGTCCTCGAGACTAAGCGTCAGTTCGATTCCTTGAAGAAACGTATCGAGAAGAATTTCATTCTTGCCTCACACCCCTCCATTCTGGCCAAAGCCACTTCCGACAAAGAGCTTACGTTGGAGGACTATACCATGCAGATCATCGAGCAATACCTGGCCCGCTACGACAACAACGTCGTACAGGTCGCTCGGAAACTCGGTGTCGGTAAATCCACCATTTACCGTTACCTGAAGGATAACAAATTGAAGCTTACCGGTATCCCCATGGTTAAGTCAGAACAGGAAGTCGAAATGACGGCTGCTCCTACTTTCCGCCGGTCTGAAACCTATGCCGCTGCCGGATCACTGACCGAATGGCAACATGCCGTCAACGACGGTACAGCTACTCCGATTGATTTGAATCAGCTCTTCAAGGCGTCTCACGGAAACGCCAACAACATGGTTTCCATGATGGATGCATTCTTGCGTTCCTCTCAAAAAGCCATGGATCATCTCCAGCGAGCCTTGACCAGCCAGGACCGTGTCTTGTTCCGTCAGCAATTGAACCGATTGAAGCCGCTGGCGGAGTCCATCGGCATAGAGGAGTGGAAGCAACAGCTCCACGAACTCGAAATGCAGGCTGATGCCACCGCCGAGTGGAGCATACTGTCGAATTCGCTGGGTCGAATGACCGACTTGTTTCGCCGTGCAGAAATGAGCATGCGTCAACAGCGCGACCATATCCGGGCATCCGGAATATCATTCTGAAGAACCGATCATCATAGAAACCGCGGGTACCACCCGCGGTTTTTTTGTGCCTGCAGTTCCGTGAATTCTCCTTTTCTTTGCGGGCAAGATGCAGATCCTACTTCTTGGTTCCGGAGGCCGCGAGCATGCGTTGGCCACAGCCATTGTTCGCAGCCCTCATTGCACGCAATTGCATATCGCCCCCGGAAATGCCGGAACGGCAAGTCTGGGAATAAATGTCCAGTTGTCACCCACGGATTTTACGGCGGTTTCAACCTATTGCCGAACGCATCATATCGATATGGTCATCGTAGGCCCGGAAGAACCGTTGGTCAAAGGAATTGTAGATTATTTTCAATCGGATCCCGAGCTGCGTTCCATTCCTGTCATTGGACCGCCAGCAGCCGGTGCTCGGCTGGAAGGAAGTAAAGCGTTCGCCAAATCATTTTTGCAACGTCATCGTATCCCGACGGCAGCTTATGGTTCTTTTGATTCGACGCAGTCAACCGAAGCGCTCCGTTTTCTGGAGTCTCTGAAGCCGCCATACGTCATCAAAGCGGACGGCTTGGCAGCGGGCAAAGGGGTGGTCATCGTCAACGAATTGGATGCCGCCCGTGCTGAAGTGAACGCCATGTTGTTGGATGATAAATTCGGTGCAGCCGGACATACGGTTGTCATCGAAGAATTCCTTCAGGGCATCGAGCTCTCGGTATTCGTTCTGACGGATGGGGATTCGTATGTCATCCTTCCCGAGGCCAAAGACTATAAGCGTATTGGTGAACAGGATACCGGACTCAATACCGGTGGAATGGGAGCGGTATCTCCCGTGCCCTTCGCCGACAGTCTATTCATGAAAAAAGTGGAGGAACGGATTGTCCGACCGACCATCGACGGATTGAAGTCAGACGGAATTCCTTACCGCGGATGGATTTTTATCGGACTGATGAAATGCGGCGATGATCCTTTCGTGATCGAATATAACGTCCGTATGGGGGACCCGGAGACCGAAGTGGTCTTTCCGCGCATTCAGTCGGATGTGCTTGACATGTTATGGGCCGTCGCCCAGGGAGAATTACGTTCGTATGAACTGAGCATCGACCCGCGAACAGCCATGACGGTGATGCTGGTGAGTGGTGGATATCCTGAGGCCTATGAAAAAGGTAAAACGATAACCGGTATCGATCAGGTGGAAGGATGTATGGTTTTCCATGCAGGCACAGCCATGGAGAACGGGCATGTGGTCACCCAAGGCGGACGCGTACTGGCGGTGACAGCACTAGAGCATGATTTGGATTCGGCTCGTAATCGCTGCTATGCGGAAATCGGAAAAATCGCGTTTGAGAAGATGTATTACCGGAGAGATATCGGTAATGATCTACGGTAAAACCGGTAATCCTTAGCGGAAATAAAACGAAAGTACCAGTAGCAGGGTGAAGAGGATCAGTCCAACCACGCCCAGTGTGGCGAAATCCTTGCGGTCTTTTTTCAGGCGCACAATCTCATTGGTCTTCAACATCGAAGTGAGCACGGTAGTATAGGTTCTTTCCTGACCCTTGATAAAATAATCCAACGCGCCCTGACGCAGCGTATCCATGGCTATTTTCAGGTTGTCTTGTGCAGACAATACAACGAACGGGATCGTGGGATCGATTTTCTTGACGGACTCTAAGAGTTGCAATCCGTTCATTCGGCCGTTACCGCCGAAGTCAAAATCGGAAATGATAAAACGCCGATCGCCTTTTTTGACCTGGGCCAGCAATTCCTCGCCGGTGCTGTAGGCCTCGATACCTTCGACATTCATCGAAGTGAGGTAGTCTTTCAGCGATTCGAGAAACAAAGGGTCGTCATCCGCCAGAGTCACCGTGAACTCCAACGAACGCTTGTTCCCGTTATCGGGCAGCAAGGCGAAGTAGTAGAAATCGTACACGTGCCGTTAGTCGAATTTTTCGACGCTCTTGTTTTGGCTCATGTACCGCATCCAGCCAAAGAAAGCGATGAAACCGATAGCGATAAGCAGTTTGTTGAAGAACATTCCGACAGGCGGAACAATCTTAAACATCGCTTGGAACATATCGCCGATACAATACCAGAATCCAGTCATGGTTTGATGATTTTTACGATTCAAAGATAGGAAACGGCGCCGATCAAGTGCAATCAAAATTTGTCTACTTTTAACACGTATGATCCGGTTTTTCAGGTCGCCCCAACCTGCCGCGCTGTTTGTTATCCCCTTCATTGCCATCATATTATGGCTGGCGGGCTGGGGGCATGTACCGGTGTATGATCACCCCAATCTGGCACCGCTCTGGAAGCCCTTCGTTCCCCTCTTCCTGCGACTGCCTGACTTTGTACGCTGGCTCCTTTTGGTAGCCTTGGTCTCTTTCAGCGCCATCAAGTTCAACCTCCTGATGAACCGGCACGAGGTATTGTACAAGAATTCCTACCTGCCTTCCTTGTTTTATGTAGTGCTTGTTTCCTCGTTGCCGGAATTCATGACCTTGCATCCACTACACGTGGTGAACCTTTTACTCTTGTCGTTTTTGGACAATTGCTTCGACTTCTTTAAAAACGACCGCGTGGTCAGGCCTATTTTCAACGCAGGATGGATAATCAGCATCATCGTTCTCTTGTACCTTCCGTTGTTTCCGCTATTGGTTTTTTTCTTCCTGGTACTGACCATCCTTCGTTCCGTCTCCATACGCGAATGGCTGATGGCAGCAACAGGAGTTTTGTTTCCGATCTTCTTGCTGACGTGTTGGTGGTTTCCCACGCCCTTGCCGGAGAAAGTCCAATGGCTTATTCGTTACGCAGTCAATTACCGATGGCTGCCCATGGCAAGTCTGAATTTGCCGCAGCAGGTTTTCGTGTGGACGACGGTCGGCATGCTCCTGTTTTCGCTCCTGAAGTTGCGTGGAAACTATTATAAGAACACGGTACGGACTCGTTACTTCCAACAGTCACTCTTTTTCCTTTTGTTGTTCGGAGTCGGCTTGCTGTTCCTGAATGGCCGGCTGCTCTGGATTCATACCGTCGTGTTGACGATACCCGCTGCCGCATTCCTCTCCTACTGGTTCGTATCGGCCAAGAAACGTCTTTCGCTGTTCGAGCTGTTACTTTGGTCATACCTCTTCGTTCTGGCCTGGAACAGATTTCCAGCCCTATTCTAAAAACATTCCCATGGTCGGCGCTGAGAACCGAAATAGTGCATGGAAGGCACTCTTTTCAAACGCTCCTTGGGCGGTCGTATGGATCGGCTTGTTGGTGTTTCTGTTTTATCATCGGACGTTGGATAATACCACAGCGCTTGATGACACCATGGTACTCACCAGCAATACGTACGTCCAAGACGGAATCAGCGGTATCCCGAATATTTTTTCCCATGATTCTTTTTACGGAGCCACGCATCGGCCAGCCAGCCGCTTGGGGTGGAGATACCGTCCTTTGTCGGTGGCGCTCTTTGCGTTCACGTATGAGGCCTTCGGTAAGGACTGGCGGGTCTATCATTTGCTCAGCATCTTGCTCTACGCCTGCTGCGCATGGGCAGTTTATTTTTTCCTACGCCGTTGGTTTTTCAGTAAAGCTCCGGAATGGGCGTTGCTCACCGCGTTATTTTTCGTCATCCTTCCGATTCATGTGGAGGTAGTGGCCAATATCAAAAGCGCTGACGAGTTGCTGGCTTTTTTATTTTCAGTCCTGTATCTGGACTCGCTCTTGCGATGGAGTGATCAACAGAAGAATAGCATTAAGGTACGCAGCGGACTCTTCCTGCTGCTGGCCCTTCTCTCGAAGGAAAGC